>JAEWUL010000032.1 GCA_023459435.1 Bacteroidota bacterium | reverse complement strand
TTGATATCATGATCGATAGTGGTCCAAACGCCAGAAGTGTGCAGATTTCATTGAATCCTTTCACTTTAGTTGGGGCGACGACTCGTTCAGGATTGCTTACGGCTCCTTTGAGATCCCGTTTTGGGATCAATCTGCGATTGCAATATTATGATGCACAAACTTTAGCCAAAATCATCAAAAGAGCTGCGGGGATATTGAAGATAGAGATCAATGAGGATGCTGCCTATGAGATCGCCAGAAGAAGTCGGGGAACCCCCCGTATAGCGAATCTTTTATTGCGAAGGGTACGTGATTTTGCACAGATCAAAGGGGATGGAACCATCACATATGAGATCACACAGGTTGCATTAGCAGCTCTCAATGTAGATCAACACGGATTGGACGAGATGGATAATAGAATTTTATTGACCATCATTGAGAAATTCAAAGGAGGCCCTGTAGGATTAACTACTATTGCCACTGCAGTAGGAGAAGACGCAGGAACCATTGAAGAGGTATATGAACCTTTCTTAATACAAGAAGGGTATCTGATGAGAACTCCACGAGGGAGAGAAGTGACTGAAGCTGCATACAAACATCTTGGAAAAATAAAATATCCGGATCATTTATCACTATTTTAAAACCAAAACAACACCGCCATGAAAAGAAATCTACTTGTTTTAATGTTTATTTTTGGAGCTATCTCTTTAATAGCTCAAAATATTTTTGTGCCACAACCTACTCCAAAAAGAGTATTAGTTTCCGTATTTGCAGGTCCAACTCTTGACTGGGTTCAGCCCTCAACTGTTGAATATGAGCTAAATACACCTTCATTAGGAGCCAGAGTAGGTATTCCATTAGAGATTGATCTCAACAAAGAAGCACATTACTATCTGGCAACGGGGGTATATTTAAAGTGGGATCAGACCAGTTTAAGATTTCCAGAGAGCTATTCCATTTTGAATGTAGTGGATACTGTAACAACGAACCGATACTATTCCTCTTTTTATTTAACGATTCCAACGGGAATAAAGATCAAAACTTCTACATTTAAGAAAAGTGTATTTGGATTGAACCTAGGCTTATACCACTCCTTTTTCATTTCAGGAAAGTCGTATGATAGTTTTAAACTTGATGGGTTATCATCATTAGAGCCAGATTATTATTCAGTAACAACCTCGGAAATTGAGAATAAATATTGTGCCATGTTTAAAGAATCTGTATATGGAGGTATTGGATATGAGTACATGATCAAGCCGAACTTAAGAGCTTATATTTATGCCAATTATGTCTTAACATTCACCAATTTCTTCAATCCAAATCTATTCAACAGCATCAATCAACAAAAAGAGCAAGCGATCACACAAAGTGTAGAACTGATTGTTGGAATTGGCTTATAACAACTCCCATTTCTATGAAAATAATTTGTATAGGATTAAACTATCACTCACATATTCTAGAACTTAAATCCACGACACCTGATTTTCCGGTTTTCTTTATGAAGCCAGAAACGGCGATGCTTGTCAAAAACAGACCTTTCTTTTTACCTGATTTTTCTAATGACATTCATTATGAAGCGGAGTTACTGATCCGAATAAATAAGTTAGGGAAGTCGATACAAAAGCGATATGCGCACACCTACTATGATGAGATTGGATTAGGGATTGATTTCACGGCACGCGATTTACAGCAAAAAGTGAGGAGTGAGGGGCTTCCGTGGGAGATCACCAAAAGTTTTGACGGATCAGCAGTGATTGGAACTTTTTTACCAAAAACCCAATTTGCAGATTTGCATCAGATTCCTTTTCATCTTCAACTAAATGACCGAATAGTACAACAGGGGAACAGTAGTGATCTGATTTTCGATTTTGACACGATCATTGAATATGTTTCACAGTTTGTAACTTTAAAGATTGGGGATATTATATTTACGGGGACCCCTGTAGGTGTTGGGCCTGTAAAAATCAACGATCGTTTACAAGGATTTATCGGAGAACAGAAACTATTTGATTTCAGAGTAAAATAAAAGCAAATAACCATAAAATTGATCACAATGAACATCAAGACCAGATTAATCATCATGAATTTTCTCCAATTTTTTGTTTGGGGAGCATGGCTTATCTCATTAGGCAGTTATTTAGGAGGGCATCTTCAATTTGATGGGTTTCAGATTGGGAGTTTTTATGCGGCGATGGGGATCACATCACTATTTATGCCGGCTATATTAGGGATAATTGCAGACAGATGGATCCCTGCACAAAAAATGCTAGGGATATCCCATTTTTTAGCGGCCATATTTCTAATCGTAGCCTCATTTCAAACTGAATTTACGCCTTTATACACTTTTATGTTTTTGAGTCTGATGTTTTATATGCCCACTATAGCATTATCGAATGCAGTCGCATTCAATGCGTTGGACAAGGCAGGCTTAGACACTGTCAAAGCGTTTCCACCGATTCGTTTCTGGGGTACAGTTGGATTTATTGCAGCGATGTGGGTAGTAGATCTGACTGGTTTTAAGTCGAATGAGATGCAATTTTATTTATCGGCAGCAGCAGGTATATTTTTGGCAGGTTACTCATTCACATTGCCCCATTGTCCGATTGCAGAGAAGTCTAAATCGACAAACATCGTAGACCTCCTTGGATTGAGAGCCTTTTCTTTATTCAGAGAGAAAAAAATGGCATTATTTTTTATTTTTGCGATGTTATTAGGAGCTGCGCTACAGATCACGAATGGTTTTGGAGATTTCTTTCTCAACAGTTTTAAATCGGTACCAGAATTTGCTGAAACATTTGGCGTAAAACATTCCGTGATTTTAATTT
>JAEWUL010000031.1 GCA_023459435.1 Bacteroidota bacterium | reverse complement strand
CCAGATTGTATGGGCCGGTGATGTCGAAATTCATATTCGTACTTCTGATTGGTATAAACATCACCATCATCAAGATGAAAAATATAATAGTATCATTTTACATGTAGTTTATGAACACGATTTGTCTCAAATCAAAGCATCTCATCACAACTTCCCCGTTCTTGAACTGAAGCATTATATCTCTAAACAGATGCTGGAGAATTATGAACTGATGAGCAGATCTACCCATCCTCTTCCATGTAAATCATTTATAATCAGGGAAAAAGATCGTGATGAAAATTATCTAAAACTCTTATTCTCTTCTCTGTATTCCAGAATGATTGCGGAAAGACTGAATGAAAAACAATCCAGTATTTATAATATTTATACTGAAGTAAAAGGAGATTGGAATGAGACCATATTCCGGCTTTTAGCATCTAATTTTGGATTTAAAACAAATCAACCTGCTTTTGAATTGATGAGTAAAAGTATCCCTTTCAGAATCCTTAGAAACCATTCGGATAACCATTTTCAGATTTATGCATTGCTTTTTGGACAATCCGGAATGTTACAGGAGCAACTGGATGATGATACATACTATACAGCTCTACAAAATGAGTATCTATACTTGAAAAAAAAGTATAAATTGGTCCCTATTCATGTTAAAAACTGGAATCTGCTCCGCCTCAGACCTTCCAATTTTCCATGCATCAGAATAGCTCAATTGTGCGAAATTGTTCATCATTATCCACAGCTTTTCACTTATATTGAGAATCATACAGAGATTGCACAATTTGAACAAATTTTTATCTCAAAACCTGACCCCTATTGGGAAACCCATTACCACTTTGGAAAAGAATCGGGAAATCATAGTGTTTTATTGGGGAGAACTACTTTTATTTTGCTTACTATCAACACGATAATACCCATTTTATATGCGTATGGAACGTTTAGTGGCAGATCTGATTTGCAAGAGAGGGCTATTGATTTATATTCAGAATTGGAGCCGGAATCTAATCATTTGATCACTCAATACAGAGAGTCAGGTTTTTTGATCTCTTCTGCTTATGATACTCAAGCTATACTGCACTTGTCAAAAAAATACTGTATACTCAAGAAATGCCTAGAGTGTACAGTAGGTCAAAAAATAATCTCAGGTGGATCCCCTCCTAGTTAAACAGTAGGATCCCAATTATACGGTCATACCACCATCAACGCTAAGGGTAGTTCCATTGATGTAGGCTGCTTCATCTGATGCTAGGTAGGCGTAAGCACTGGCAATCTCTTGAGGTTCTCCCAATCGACCAACAGGTACTTTAGCTTTCATGGTTTCAATCACGTTTTCAGGCATGGCCGCTACCATTTCAGTGGCAATAAAACCGGGAGCTACACAATTTACTGTAATCCCTTTTCTTCCCAGTTCGCGTGCTAATGTTTTGGTCATTCCTATTAGACCGGATTTTGTTGCCACATAGTTGGTTTGGCCAAAGTTTCCATATAAACCCACTACGGAAGATGCATTCAGAATCCTGCCCCAGTTGTTCATGAGCATATACTCACTTATTATTTTAACACAATAGAATACCCCGGTTAAATTCACATCAATCACTTGTTGCCAGATTTCCGGTGTCATTTTCTTTAGAGAACTGTCTCTGGTGATCCCTGCATTATTGACCAGTACATCGATTCTGCCATATTTGTCAAAAACTTTTTTGGCTGCAGTTTCAATATCTGCATAGTTGGAAGTATTAACTTTGTCAAAATCTGCACCTAGTTCAGCTGCTAATGCTTTCCCTTTTTCTTCGTTGAGGTCCCAGATGATCACTTGAGCACCCTCTTCTTTAAATTTAATGGCTGTAGCTGCTCCAATTCCTGCAGCACCACCGGTGATGATCGAAACTTTATCCTTTAATCTCATTTTTTTTTATTTTTTGGGTTGATACTAAAATTTATGGGGGTGTAATAATTTTGCTGTTCCAATAATAGCAGGTTTCCCTTCATTATCCTCTAAAACACACTGAATGGTAGCCCGATGTTTCTCTTCTATCAGTTCGATCACTTCGAATTTTGCATAATAGTCTTGTTCAACAAATACCGGAGCACGAAACGACATCTCCTGATACATATATATCGTTCCTTCACCAGGCCATATAGTGCCAAATACTTTGGAAAAAACCGATCCTGCAAAAAAACCATGTACGATCGGTTTCCCAAAAGGTGTTGCTGCTGCATATTCAGCATCCACATGTATGGGGTTGTTATCTCCTGTTACATTTGCAAATTGTTGAACCAAATCCTGTGTAAAACGAACCGGCTCCTGATAAGAGTCTCCTAATTTAATTTTTTCCATACTTGTTTTTTTTATGATTTATGACATGATTGCTTTTTGATTGAGCTCGTTTATGATGTTCTTCCCATCAGAAGTGTACATAAACTCTATTCTATTTCTGTATCGTTCTTCCACTTTTCCTCTTACTACTTTCATGGTGCTGTTTACGAGTCCATTCTTCTCCGTAAATGGTTCATCCAGAATGGCAAATGTAGAGGGCAACCACCTTTCAGGAAACTCGCCTGCAAAAACACCTTTCCCTTTGAACTTGTTGATCTCATCTTCAATCAGACGGATCCCCATATTGGCGTAATCTATAGAGTGTTCATCCCAATGATTGTGGTGTGACTGGAGTTCTCTTTTCAGGGCGTCCTTATTGATTACCAACAATGCTACTGTATATGGATTTTGGTTGTTATACAAGATCACTTGCTCTACAAACGGGGATTTCTCAACTAAAGATTCTTCAAATCCTTCAGGACTATATTTTTCCCCATCACTGGAAATTAACAAACTTTTAAACCGTCCTAGTACGTATAGAAATCCCTCTTTGCTCATGTATCCCAAATCACCAGTATATAACCATCCATCTTTTATTGTTTCAGCAGTTGATTTAGGATTTTTCCAGTAACCGGCCATCACATTTTCCCCTTTAATAATCATTTCCCCTTTTTGCCCAAGCGGAAGCTCTTTTCCGGTTTCGTCTACTATTTTTAACTCCATAGGGGAAACCAGGATCCCTGATGATCCCATTCGGTGTTTCCGGGCACAATTGGTTGAAATGATTGGGGTTGCTTCTGAAAGACCATATCCCTGGTACATGGGTATCCCAATGGCAAAGAAGAATTTTTGCAATTCAATGTCTAACAATGCTCCTCCACCAATAAAAAATTGAAGTTCTCCTCCAAAAGCTTCGCGTACTTTTTTAAATATGATAGTGTCAAATAAGGAAACAAAAGGTTTTAGTAAGAATGAGAGTCCACTCCCTTTTGTATAACCATCTTTATTGTATGCAATAGCTGTTTTTAGGGCCAGTTTGTAAAGACCATTGGTAACAACTCCTTTGGCTTTAATGGTACTTTCAATATTTTTTCTGAAGTTTTTTGCCAATGCAGGAACAGAGAGCAAAAAGTGAGGTTTCACCTCTTTGATATTGATCGGGATGTTTTTAAGTGTTTCAGCACCTGTTTTACCTACTTGTACGGTAGCAAGTGATGCTCCACAGGCAATGATGCTGTAAAAACCTGCTACATGTGCAAAACAGTGATCCAATGGTAAAATGATGAGGGTCCGCCACGTAGGAGGTATGGTCATTGTAGTGAGTGCCTGCTCCACATTCGCAGTGTAGTTTCGGTGCGTTAATACTACACCTTTGGGATCCGCAGTAGTCCCGGATGTATATGTGATCGTTGCATAATCATCATTCCGGATCTGGTTGCCAATCTCAATAAAATCGGAACCATCCTCAGAGAGCAATTGTTCCCCTTTTTCCATGATTTCACTTAACCACATCTCATGGGGTTCTAATGTTGCAAGTTCATCATACTTATTTATAGCATCAAAAACGACCACTTTTTTGATGCCAGGCAATTCATGTATGATCTTTCTGAGTTTTGGTAATTGATTTAATGAGATCATAACAATCGAAGCTTCTGCATGTAATAGCCTGAAAATTAAATCATTGCTTTCCTCTAGCTTGATGGAAAGGGGTACACTTACCGCACCGGCATATAAAAGTCCCAATTCAGATAATATCCAAGCATTTCTTCCTTCTGAAAGAATAGCAACTCTTTCTTTGGGTTGAACCCCTATGGCGTGCAACCCGGCACCTATTTGTAACGCTTTAGATTTACATTCGTTATATGTTGTTTTAGTCCATTGATCTCCCTGTTTTTCAAGTAATAGTTGATTTGGCCCATATTTTTCAACTGCTTCATTAAAAAAATCAATAATCGTTTTTCTCATACTTCAAATTTTTAAGTTGCAAAGTTAAACATTTATTTTTGTACTTTTGCAAATTGATTTAAAAGAATGAAACTTTTTCTGCGACTTATACAATATATTTTTCCTTACAAGAAAAATATTTTTTTGATTATCGTTTGTAACCTATTGTATTCCGTTTTTTCCATTTTCTCACTTTCACTTGTAGCGCCGTTTTTATCAGTTTTGTTTGCTCAGGTTGAAACGGTTTCTGTTCAACCTCCATTCTCTTTGTCTGTTTCCGCAATTGTGGATACTTTTTACTACTATATGGGTGTTGTGATCAACAAAAACGGTTCCGATGCTGCATTGTTTTATATCGCCGTTACGATGATCGTATTGACTTTTTTCTCGAATGCATTTCGTTATTTAGGTCAGTTTTTTCTAGCCCCCATAAGAGCCGGTGTGCTAAATGCCATTCGTAAAGATATTTACCATCAGTTGATCAAATTACCCCTTTCTTTCTACTCCGGTCAGAAGAAAGGGGATGTTATGAACCGTATCGGATCTGATGTACAAGAAGTGGAATGGTCCATTATCTCTTCTACTCAAACTTTTTGCAGAGATCCATTTTTAATACTTGCCTATCTGGTGGCCTTGTTTAAAGTGAGTTATGAGTTAACACTCATCTCTCTCTTTTTACTCCCGATCTCCGGATACCTGATCACTCTTATTGGAAAAAGTATTCAGAGAAACTCTTCAAAAGCACAACAAATACTCGGGAAATTAAGCGCTCTGTTTGATGAAACTATTGGGGGATTAAGGATCATTAAAGGGTATAATGCAATTGAACATGCCAATAAAAAGTTTCAACAAGAGACGGAAAACCACTATAGAATAAATAAAAAGATCTTTAGAGTTAACGAATTAGGTGGACCAATGATTGAGACCTTGAGTATTATCACAATGATGATTGTTCTCATGATTGGAGGTTCTCTTTTATTCAAGGAAACTACTTTTAACGGAACCCTTTTTGTAATGTTTATTCTCGTTTTTGCACGGATGATACCCCCTGCAAAACAGATGGTTACCGTATTCTATACCATCAGAAAAGGATTGCCTTCCGCGAAAAGAATTTATGAAGTGTTAGATGCAGATGAGGTGATTGTTGAGGATCAAAATCCCCTTCCCATTACTAAACTAAAACATCAAATCGAATTTAAGGAACTCTTTTTTGATTACTCAAAAAAAATAGACCCTTCTCAGTGTAATGTTTTAAAAGGGATTAGTTTTACACTTCAAAAAGGGGAAACAATCGCTCTGGTCGGTGCCTCAGGATCCGGAAAATCAACACTTGTGGATCTTTTACCCCGTTTTTATGATGTTGATTTTGGGGCTATTCTGATTGATGGGATCAATATTAAAAAATATAAAATTGACCAACTGAGATCTATTTATGGGATCGTAAACCAGGATGTTACTTTGTTTCATGATACTGTTTTTAATAATATTGCATTTGGAAAACCCAAAATTACGAAAGACCAGGTGATCGAAGCTGCGAAAATAGCAAATGCGCACGATTTTATAATGGAAATGGATCAACAGTATGATACCATTATTGGAGACAGAGGGTTGAAACTTTCCGGAGGACAAAGACAGAGACTCAGTATTGCCAGAGCAATTCTTGCAGATCCTCAGGTGCTCATTTTGGATGAAGCGACTTCAGCATTGGATAATGAATCAGAAAAGATTGTTCAACAAGCTATTAATACTTTGCTAACCGGAAGAACAGCCATTATTGTAGCTCATCGCCTCTCTACCATCAAGAATGTGGATCGCATTTTATTTCTCGACGGAGGAAAAATTACAGAATCAGGGACGCATGAACAGCTCATGTCCCTAAAGGGAGGCTATTATAACTATTATTGCCGACAAGAGATCGATCAATAAAAAATACTAATAAAATGTCAAAATATAAAAAAACATTACTCTACTCGATTGGGTTTGTTACCCTCATTTTGAGTTTATTTCTCATCCTCCACTTTCAGATCCCTGCTGTTCAAAAAAGAATTGTAGTTTTTGCTGTCTGGTTTTTTGCTGAGATCTATTTATGGATCACAATTGTGCACAATCTAAAACTTTTTAAAAATTCTCAGCAGAAATCAAAAATTAGAAAACTTCTGGAATGGCTTCTTACGTTTTTGTATTGGTTGCCTGCTGTTATGGTGGCACTGGCAGCAATCTCTCTTGCCAAAAATAGTGTTCATAACATCAATACAACACTTTATTTAACCATTATGGGGAGTAGTGTGATTCAATATATCATAAAGTTTGTCCTCTTTTGTTTGTTGATCCCATTTGATGTTATTAGCTTTTTAATTAAAAGACTCCGAAAAGAGAAACATCTGGTGTATGAAAAAGTGATCAAATGGAAACGCATGATGCTCCAGTCTGCGTTTTTCCTTTACCTGATAGGTCTGGTACTGATGGGGTATGGGATGATTTGTGTAGCAGAAGAGTTTGTAACAAGGGAAATCACGTTAGATACTCGTCATGATTATTTTAAAAAAAATCCTACCAGAATCGCATTTATTTCCGATCTTCACTTAGCAACTTGGCGCTCAGAGAAACCTATTCAAGATGTTGTAAATAAAGTTAATAAAACAAATCCTGATTATATTTTCCTAGGTGGAGATATCGTGCAGTTTACGTCACAGGAGATGGATCCCTATATGACCATCTTGAGTGGATTATCCGCTCAAAAAGGGATTTATTCTGTTCTGGGGAACCATGATTATGCAACTTATGCCCGTTATGAAAATGAAACAGAACGACTTAACGATGTGTTGAGATTGGTGGATCTGCAAGAACAACTCGGCTGGAAGGTTCTGAGAAATTCTAATGAGAGAGTTCACTTCGATTCCATAGGAAACTCTTTTGTGATTGCTGGTATTGAATTCTATTCTCCAACTAAAATGTTTATCAATCAGGGTGATATCGATAAAACTTACCAGGGGATCCAATCGGATGATCTGGTCTTTCTTATCAGTCATTCACCTGATGTTTGGGATTCACTGAAAGTAAGAAACCTCCCTGCATTTCTTACATTAAGTGGTCATACTCATGGAATGCAGGTTGGTTATATCGGAAAAAAATACAAATGGTCTCCCGGCAGATTAATCTATAAATACTGGGGTGGATTATATCAGGACTCATCAGATCCAATGAGAAACCTTTATGTTAATGTAGGACTGGCCTCAATCGGATTCCCTTCCCGCATCGGAATGTACCCTGAAATCACAATCATCAATCTGAAGTAATCCGTTATTCCATAATAGGTTCAATGGAATCCATATCACGTCCTTTTTCACGGCGCTCTTTGTAATTGTTGAATTTATACGTTAACGTTAAGTTTGCCTGAAACTGACTCCTCCATCTTAAAGTAGTTGCCTCATATCCGTTTGTTGGATAAATGGCATATGTTTCAATAATACTGTTGGGATTGTATATCAAATCACGAATATTTAAACTGACCGTGAAATTGTTGTTCATAAACCCTTTTTTTACACCTAAATTAAGCGAATAGGAAGCATTCCTACGCCCTTGTCCTATTCCTCCACCATGAAATCCTCCCATACTTCCGGTCGTGATTGATTTGGATCGGTATCTGAAATTCAACTGAATATCCCAATTCATTGGTAAATTGAAGGTTTGATTTAATCGTAACCCATAAGCCCAATCGTTAGATAGGTTTGGGTCAATCAAATCGTTACTGTTAATAATTACTCTGTAAAAATCACCAGAGAAATTGAGCCTCCAGAAAGCCATTACTTTTTGAGAATATACCAATTCCAATCCAAAATTCTGACTACTACTGATGTTTTGTGTGGATGTTAAAGTGTATCGGAATGAGGATAGGGTATCATAACCGGAAATCACAGGTGTGGAAAAAATTTGTCCATCAGATAATTCGTAGAAAATAAATCCATCATGTACTTCAGCTTCATTCATTTGAGTATATCGGGTTATCAGATTAGATCTCACTCTATAGAATGCCGTAAAACTGATGCTCGCATCTTTAATAAAAGTGGTGTATCCTAGTTCAATATTGTCAGCAAGCTCAGGTGCTAAATTTGGATTTCCCATTCTGATATTCTGCTTGTCTGAAACATCTACAAAAGGATTTAAATTCCAGAAACTTGGTCGTGTTACCCTTCTGGAATAACTTATCTGGAACTGGTTTTTGGTATTTAATTCGTATCGTATATGAACCGTTGGGAATAGATTGTAATAATCTTTTTTGTATGTAGTGTCCGCTGATTTTAAATCAGAAAAAGTATTGGCAGCTTCTCCTCTTAATCCCAGTTGAACCTTCCATTTTTCAAGAAATGTGTTGGAATAAATGAAATAGGCCGCATTGATAAACTCGCGATATTCAAAATTATTGCTTTGTGTGATGTCTTCTGTCGTATTGTTCTCGTTTTCACCAAAAAACAACCCGTAGTCTTGTCCAATTGTTCTAAACGAAAACTTGTACCCTGTTTCAATTCTTCCACCATTTCCGGCTGGTGTAATATAATCTAATTGTGCCGTTGATGTTCTGTTTAATGTTGATGTTTGGGTTAACTGATAATAGTTGGGTTGAAAGTCAGGATAATCAAAGATTTGAGTGTAAAAGGAATTGGATGCCCCTTTCATCTGAGTGTAGTAAAAATCAGTAGAAAATTCTCTTCCTTTCTTTTCTGATGAAGTGTATTTATAACTGATATTCCCGTTGTAATTGAACCCACCTCTTGAGTTTCTTCCATTTTGACGGTATAGATTTATCGGGATCTCTTCTCCTGAAAGGAGATTGTAGTTTTCATAGTTGACCATATTGGTGTCTCCAAATCGGTTTCTGTTCAATCCAAAACCAAATGAAAGTAAATGGGAATTGTTTATTTTGTAATCCAATGATGTTTTAACACTATGTCGGTTGAAGTAGGAGTCACTTAAATCTTCTTTGAATAATGTTGAAGTGTCACCATCAAACCAGGATGTTTGATTCATTTCTCCTGCCCTGTGAAACCCGTTTGTTCCATAACTATAGTTGAAATAAAAATTGATTTTCCCCACATGGTAATTAAAGTTTGCATTGGCATTATAAGTTTCAAAATAGGGTTTATTTCTAAATACATTCACAGCACTTCCAACACTAACCATCCCATTCATCCCTTTTTCTCTCCCTTTTTTTAAGACCACATTGATAATTCCACTCATTCCATCAGGTTCAAAACGGGCTGAAGGATTGGTAATCACCTCAATACTCTCTATTTGTGAGGCTGGTATCTGATCTAAAGTTAAATCAGTTGGTCTTCCATCTATCAGAATTCTGACGTTGGTACTTCCTCTTAAACTAACATTACCATCCAAGTCAACATCAACAGAGGGAATCTCCGTTAATACTTCCACAGCAGATGCACCATCTGCAATAACGTTATTTTCTACATTGTACACTTTTTTGTCCAGATTTTGCTGCAACATCTCCTTTTTTGCAGTTACTTCTACCTCTCCAATCCTAGTTGTTTTGTTGGTTAATACAAATTGTTTGAGATTATATCTCTTGTTGGTTGAGGATAAAGTGAATGGAGCCGAATAATGTTTTTGATAACCTAAAGCAGAGATCTCAAGAATGTATGTCCCCCATTGGATATCTTTTATCAATACAAAACCTTTTTCATCGGTTAACCCCCCTGTGACAACAGCAGAGTCTTTTGGATTTAAAACATATACCGTTGTATAGGGCATCGGTTCCTTATCTTTTGAAACAACCATACCCATCACCACTCCAAAATCTCCCAAATCAAGCGTTTGGCCAGCTCCTACACCGGTTCCTCCTCCTTGACGAGGACCTGAAGGTTGTGAATAAGATACAAAAGTACTGAAAGTGAGTAGTAGTAAAATGGTAATAAACCGAATTTGATATTTCATAAGTATACTATTTAATAAAAACAACATCAGCATAGACTCTACACTTTGAAAAAAGTTTAATCTATGCTGATGTAATAGGGTCAAAAAAAGAGTTTAATATTATTTTGCGTAGAACAAAAAGCGTTGATCTAAAATGGGCAAATTGTTTTTAAGTCCTTCAATAAGCGTATTTTCTGTACGTTCTCTTCCTAAAAGGATATTACGCAACATCATGTTCTCAATTTGAAAGTTATCTGATGGTTTTGTGGGCTCATTAATGTTGTATAATTGAACTACATACACAAAAAGATTTCCAGAAACAGCCGCAGGTTTTCCTGGTGTTAAGTTGAAAATTTTGCCGATAGCACTGCTTTCAACACCTTTGTTTTGATATTGTTCTCCAGCAAAGGATAACATAGAACTATCCGATACTGTGGTTTGGTAATTTTGTGCAATCTGTTCCATTGCGATCCCTTTAGTCAACTGATCCTCAATAGTTTTTGTGATCATCTGAATTTTTTTCTCTTGTACCAGTTGTTTTTCAATCACATCTTTAACATCTTTGAAGTCAGGAGTTCCTTTTTCTTTGATCGTTCTCACAGCAGCAACATAGAACATTTTGTTGTCATAGTTGAATACATCTGAAACATGATCCTTTTTGGTGTCAGGTAAAAATGCCCAGCTGATCGCTTCCCTGATATTGTTGATTTGATTGATAGAGGCCATCATTGAGGTTACATCTGTGCCCTGAATAATCTGAATCCCTCTTTTGTTGGCTTCTGTTACCAGTTCTTCGGCAGTTGTACAGGCAGCCCTTAAGTCGTTTGCTGCATTCTTGTAGTTTTTAATAGTAGCATCAGATGGTTTAATCTCACTGGAATAAAGAACAAATTGACGTTTTTCAACCGGAGCAGTTCTGCCTAATACCTGATAAATCACATAAGCAGTTGGAGCATCTTGAACATAAAATCCACCATTAGCGGTTTCTATGAATGAATCATATAATGCAGGAAGTGTAGATCTGTCTTCAACCCATAAAGTGGTGTCTGTAGCCTGACGACCTCCCAAATAGGATGGAGTCAATTGGAAAATAGTACTTCCGCCGGTTTTTAAAACGGTTTCTAAACTGTCTGTGAGGGCTTTAGCTTGTTCTTTGGTTCTGGTTCCATTTGGATTGTCAGTAGACTTGAAATCAATAACTAAAAATGCAACCTGAACAGAATCTGGTCTTACTCTACTGCCATAAGTCTTACCAAAATACCAAACAGCACCTTGATAATTGAAAGGTTCTACAAACGTTCCAAGAGGTCTGTCAAATAACATTTTGGAAATCGTGTCAATTGTGATGTCAGATTTTTTGTAATAAAAACTATCTACAACACCTTCCATCTCTGTAATATTGAAATCCTCTAAAGAAGTAGCCACTGTGAAGCGATTGTATTTTGCTCTAACACTATCTTCAATGGTTTTTAAATCAGAAGCAGAAGGAACAACATTGAATAAAGCGATATCAATATCTCTGAAATCTTTTTTGATCTCATAACGTTTTTTGTTTTTGTTGAAAAACTCCTTCATCTCTTTCTCTGTAACTGCAGCTTTGATATCCTTGAACGCAGGTGCAGTTGGATTGATGGTGATCAATTTGGCTAATGCCGTTTTGTTAGATTCAGCAATCTGTTTGTTTAAGTTGTCTGAAAAATGTACACTCCCTTGAACTAAAGAGTAATAAACCATTCTTTTTTTATCTGCAATCGCAAAACGTTGAATCGCTTTGTATGCAGCATACACTTCTCTTGCTTGTTCCTGATCTTTATAATCTTCAATGCTGGAAATGATTGAAATGGCTTGTTCTACATTGCCGTTTTGAGCCAAAAATTCAACAAGCTTTGATAATAATTGGTTCGGATTTTGAGTTCTTAAACTGGCAATCATTTCAGC
>JAEWUL010000030.1 GCA_023459435.1 Bacteroidota bacterium | reverse complement strand
AACTACCCCCATTCAAACAGGTTTACTCCAAACATTAGGTCCGGTTTATACTTTATTTTTAGCTTTCTTAATTTTAAAGGAACCATTAAGTTTCAAAAAAATTCTGGGAGTTTTAATCGGGATGGTTGGTGCTTTGATTTTGATATTCTCGGAATATCGATCTCAGATTTTAATAAAAAACCAATCCTATCTGGGCGATATTCTGATCATTTTAAGTGGAATTTCTTTTGCTTTGTACCTAACACTTTTTATAGATTTGATTAAGAAATACTCCCCCATTACATTAATGAAGTGGTTATTCTTAATTGCTACTCTTTTCTTAATCCCTTTCTATTTTAATGATTTAAAAGATTTTAGCTGGGCTGAAATTATTCAGAAAGATAAAATGGGGATTTTCTTGAGCTATTTAGGATATGTGGTCGTTTTTGGAACATTTATCGGATATATTTTAGTTGCTTACACCCAAAAAAGGATTCGTCCTACTGTTGTAAGTATGTACGTATATATTCAGCCGATTATCATGTCTATCGTGTCCATTTACTGGGGTTTAGGAACATTAAAAATCCATCAGATTATTGCTGCTGTTTTTATTTTTTGTGGGGTATACATTGTTACCATCAGCAAGAAAAAGGGAACCTATTTAATCAAGTAATCAATTCAGATTGAAATATCATCCATTTTTATGTAACATTTTTTAATATTTTTAGTATTAATATTATTAATAAATATATATATTTGCTAAAAATATTTTGTGAAAAAATATTTCAAGATATTGACACCCTTTTTGGAAATGCAACTGATCTTTTTTCTCTTGCTTACTCCTGTTTTTTCACAAACCATTACGATTGGGACAGACACAACAACAACATCTGCAATACCTACTACTGTTGGACAAAACTTCTCCTATACCCAACAAATATTCACATCAGGTGAGATCGGACAAACAGGAACAATCTGTGGAATCTCATTATTTGTAAAAAAAGCAAAGATTTCTAGTAGAACCATAAAAATATATCTGGGACATACCAATCAGTCCAATTTCAGTTCCAACACCAATTGGATCTCCTCATTTTCATTAACAGAAGTGTTTCATGGTAGTATCCAGTTAGATTCCAACTCATGGAATTATATCAATTTCAACGTACCATTCCTATACAATGGGATTGAGAATCTGGTCATTGCCATCGATGACAACACACAAGTGAAAGATAGCCTGGTTACATTTCGGTTTTCAACAAATACAAACAGCGTTCTCTCATACAGTAATAACAGCAATAATCCTTCCATTATCAATCCACCGGCTGGAATAATGAGTAATCAAAGGAACAATATCAAACTCCATTTTTATGCTCCAATTCTCATGAGCAACACACCGGTCAACAGCTGCGATTTCCATTATGCTGATCCGGGTGGAGCAGGTGATTATGCAGAGAATCTCAATATCACACAAACCATCACATCCTCATCGGTCGTTTCCAATGAGATCACCATCTCTTTTATGGATTTTAATCTTGGAACCGGAGATACTTTATGGATATACAATGGTGTAGACACCAATGCTCCATTAACATCTACCTTAACATCAGGAAGTTACCCATTCTCAATAACGGTATCCGGATCTTCTGTTACATTTAGATTTCAATCTGATGGTGTCAGTCAAGGCTCCGGCTGGCTGGCCTTTATCGATTGTACTACCTGCAATGCGGTTTCCATACTCAACGGATCACCCTGTCAACCTTCCCTTAATCAAAATTCTGGTTATGCAGCCAATCCATTTTGTACGGATAATAATCCTTATGGAGTCACATTTCCGTCTGCTACATCAGGAAATGGAAATGTATTTTTAACTACACCTGTGGGTTGTTTATCAGCAGTTCCTCGTCCGGCATGGTACTTTATGCAAATCAATACTCCCGGTGATATGTTAATTCAAATTTCTCAAACATCTGTAAATGGAAATGGGATTGACGTTGATTTTGCCTGTTGGGGTCCATTTTATGCCTTAAATCAAGCAGATTTCATGGACCGTTTGTGTTGTGGAGAATATCAGTTGTATCGAGCAAGCGGTTCTTCACATTCCCCTTTAAATGGAAATCATACTTCAGACCTTGGAGGATATCCAATCAACAATCTGGTGGATTGTAGTTTCTCACCTTATGTTCAGGAATGGTGTTTTATCCCGAATGCACAAGCCAATCAGTTTTACATCTTGTTGATTACCAATTACAACGGCAGTGAGGGAACCATATCTTTCAACACTGTTTCTCCATATACTACTGCATCCACAAACTGTTCTTTATTGGCTCAGGTTTCCAATAACGGGCCGTTATGTGAAAGGGCAACTTTACAGCTGATCTGTAATAATCCTCAACCCAATGCGACATACGCATGGACAGGTCCAAACGGATTCACTTCCAATATTCCCAATCCTATGATTCCCAACGCTACATCACTTCAATCCGGTGTCTATAGTTTGGTGATCACTTCCAATAACATATCATCATCACCATCTACAACACATGTTACCATTCAGGAAAGCCCGAATGTAACCATCAGCGTAGATGATTACTCCATTTGTCAAGGGGAAAATATTCATATAACCGCCTCCGGAGCCAACAGTTACACCTGGAGCCATAATTTGGGGAACCAGTCTTCCATAATTGCATCGCCCTCAACCACTACAACATACATACTTACCGGAAGCACATCAGGATGCACAGATACTGCTATGTGTACCATTTTCGTTCATGAAAATCCATACACACAAATTGAGTTCACAGGACAATCTTACTGTCCAGATGATGGTACAATACCCGTATCCTCCATTACCACAGGAGGTGGAGGTATCTACAATTATGCCTGGAGTGGTTCAAATGTTACCAATCTGAATGCAGACCAAACAGAAATAACATTGAACCCTACTGATTGCAATGAACTCTATACTATTTTGCTCTCGGTAACAGATCAAAATGGGTGTTCCGCCAAAGATACTGCTGTATATCATCTTATTGACACTGTTTCTCCATGGTTTATCACATTACCTTTTAATTACCAGTACGCTGTTGGGACCTATCCCAATTACACAATACCAAATTTTACAACTTTATTAAGCAACAATATAGTGGATAATTGCTGGTCAGGAAATGGTTTAACTTATTCACAGAATCCTTTACCCAATACACCCATCACAGAAGCAGTCACTGTTCAGGTTACCGTTTCTGATTATTGTAATAATGATACTTCAACCTATATCAACGTTTTGCTTCCCTTGTATGCTTTCATTTCAAATCAAACAAACTGCACATGTTACGGTTCTCAAAATGGTACTGCTACAGTTGCAGTGAGTGGTGGTTTAGCCCCATACTCCTATCTCTGGAGTACTATGCCTGTTCAAACAACACAAACAGCCACTTCGCTAGGAGCTGGTAGTTATTCCGTTACAGTTACTGATGCACTCTTAAACAGTGTTGTTTGTTCAGTTGAGATTACACAACCTAATCCGCTTTCATCCGTTATAACAGGATCCAATGTGTTGTGTCATGGGACCTCGACAGGATCTACTCAGATCGTTGTTTCAGGGGGAACACCCCCCTATCAGTATCTGTGGAACAATGGAAGTCAAAATTCAGTTGCAACCAACCTCCAGAGCGCCAATTATCATGTTACAGTTACCGATATTCAAAATTGTATTTTAAACAACTCTATTTCAATATCTGAACCAAATGATATTCAATTAGCATCAATCATTACACCCAACATTTGTTTGAACAATAATGGAGCTATTACAGTAAATGTTCAAGGGGGAACCCCTCCCTACCAATACATTTGGAATACAGGAGCCACAACCAGTCAAATCATCGGTTTATCAGCTGGTATTTACAGCTGTACAATTACAGATCAAAACAATTGTTTTAAAACCAAATGGGATACCATTGAACCTACGAATCCTTTAGAAATTCTGAATGTTCAATCCAGTGACGAGCACTGTTATAAACAGGATGGAACCATCCAAATAACTGTGATCAATGGAACAGAACAGCTCCAATATCATTGGAATAATGGATCCACTTCAGGGGCACAAC
>JAEWUL010000029.1 GCA_023459435.1 Bacteroidota bacterium | reverse complement strand
TTTTGAAATACTCCTCTTATGAGATCGGATGGACTATGTTCAGTAAAGATTTTAGACTCACAAAACCGTATAGAAATTATGCCCTTTTACTTGGCACCGGAATAGGATTCAGATATAATCAATATCAGGCTGATTTGAATACTGCTTTCCGTCAAGTAAATGGTCAAACAATCCAAACCAATGCCCCTATTGGTATTCAGTATACCGAAAGCTTTCTTTCTGTTTGGTATATTCATGTGCCACTCATTCTGGAATGGCAAAAAAAGAGCAGACACTCTAACTTCTATGTGCAAATTGGTGCGGAAGGGGCCTTGAAAATCTCAGGTAAATCAAAAATCATTTATAACCCGGATGATGATCGTGAAATCTATGAAACAATCGGTAAAAACTTAAATATTAATCCATTAATGGTTGATGCAAAATTGCAGGTAGGATTTAATAATGTGTCCCTTTATGCGAAATACGGTGTGATCACTTTCTTTCGCAATAACAGAGGAGCGCATGTGATTCCTGTTTCTGCCGGAATTAACTTGCATTTTTAACAAAGTTTTTTATTTTTTCAGTATCTTTGCGCCTCACTTTAAAAATGTTATAGTATGGCAAAAAGACACTTGATTACCACAGCTTTACCTTATGCAAATGGCCCCTTACATATTGGTCATCTTGCAGGAGTTTATATCCCGGCAGATATCTATTGCAGATATTTACGCATGATGGGCGAAGAGGTGCTGATGATCGGTGGCTCTGATGAACATGGAGTCCCCATTACCATCAAAGCAAAAAATGAACATACAACCCCTCAGGCAATTGTGGATAAATATCATGGAATGATCAAAGACTCTTTCGAAGAATTGGGAATTACGTTCGATATCTATTCCAGAACATCTAATCCGACTCATCACCAAACAGCTTCCGATTTTTTTATCAAACTTCTGAATGATGGCAAATTGATCGAGAAAACCACTCTTCAATATTATGATGAGGAAGCTAAACAGTTTCTTGCAGACCGTTATATTACAGGTGGGTGTCCCCATTGTCATAATGAAAAAGCATACGGAGATCAATGTGAAGCTTGCGGAACAACCCTTAATGCTACCGACCTGATCAATCCAAAATCTACCCTAAGTGGAAACGAACCGGTTCAAAAAGAGACGACTCACTGGTATCTGCCTTTGGATCAATATGAAACATGGTTGAGAGAGTGGATCCTGAAAGATCACCAAAACGACTGGAAAGTGAATGTTTATGGGCAATGCAAGTCGTGGATCGAGAGCGGCCTGCAACCTCGTGCCGTTACACGCGATTTAGACTGGGGCGTTAAAGTTCCTGTAGAAGGTGCTGAAGGGAAAGTGCTCTACGTTTGGTTTGATGCCCCTATCGGCTATATTTCAGCAACCAAAGAGTGGTGTCTGGAACACAATCAACCTTACGAAAAATGGTGGAAAGATGAAGATACCCGTCTGGTTCATTTTATTGGAAAAGATAATATCGTTTTCCATTGTATCATATTCCCAGCCATGCTGAAAGCGGAAGGCTCCTTTATCCTTCCTGAAAATGTTCCTGCAAATGAATTTCTTAATCTGGAAAATGATAAAATATCTACATCCAGAAACTGGGCAGTTTGGTTGCATGAGTATCTCCGTGACTTCGAAGGGAAACAGGATCTCCTTCGATATACCCTTACCTCCATAACTCCTGAAACAAAAGATGCAGATTTTACTTGGGCAGACTTCCAATCTAAAAATAATAATGAACTATTGGCTATTTTCGGAAATTTTGTTAATAGAACAGTTGTTTTAACTCATAAATATTTTCAAGGGGTAATTCCTACTATGGGCGAATTGACTGCTGATGAGAAAGAATTGTTGATTAAGATGGCTGAATTTCCTCAAATCATTGGTTCATCCATTGAAAAATACAGATTTAGAGAAGCTTTGGGTGAGTTTATGAATTTAGCTCGTCTGGGAAACAAATATCTTACTGATACAGAACCCTGGAAGAAATTTAAAGAAAATCCTGAAGAAGTGAAGAAAATTCTTCATATCTCTTTACAGATTTGCGCTTCTTTGGCAGTTTTGGGAGAACCGTTCCTTCCATTTACTTCAGCAAAACTCAAAAAGATGTTGAACATGGGATCCTATACCTGGAAGGATGGTGGAAAAGTGGACCTTTTAAAAGCAGGCGAAACCATCAATCAACCGGAATATTTATTCGAGAAAATTGAGGATGAAGTGATTCAAAAACAAGTGCAAAAGTTACTGGATGCTAAAGCAGCCAATATGATCAATCAGGTTCCGGTTGAACCATCTGCTGAGGATATCTCTTATGACGATTTCTCAAAGATGGATCTACGGGTATGTACTGTTCTGGAAGCTGAAAAAGTAGCAAAAACTAAAAAGTTGATGAAACTTAAAGTGGATACCGGTGTGGATACCAGAGAGATCATCTCCGGTATTGCTGAATATTATGAACCTGCTGATTTAGTAGGCAAACAAGTGTTGATGCTGATTAATTTAGCTCCCAAAGAGATCAAAGGAGTTGCCTCACACGGAATGGTGTTGCTGGCTGAAAATGCCGATGGAAAACTCTCCTTGTTGCATCCTGATAAACCTGTAAAGCCGGGTAGCAGCGTTAAATAACCATCAGATTACAACCTCTTAAACGGGCGCTATCCATGCGCCCTGTTATTTCAATCATTCCGTTTTTAGCTCTTCGGCCTAAATCTTCTGTTGCAATAAAAGCACAGGAATAGACATTGGCAAGATCGATGATATTTATGGCTCCCGATTTGGGTTCTATAGAATTGAGATTGGAAGGAATTGGATCTTTTTCATCTCTGAGAATCATCTTCATCCAGGGTGGGGTTGAAAAGAGGTTTTCCCCTTTACTATAAGCCTGGGATAACAATTCACACATTCCATATTCAGAATGAATGGATGGAACGCAAAAACCTTCTTTAATTAAAGCATGTACCTCCTCTTTTACCATCTCCTTTCGGCGACCCTTCATCCCTCCGGTTTCAAAAACAATAAGATCAGGGTAATTCAGTGAATAGGATTCCAGAAAATCCAATAAAGCATAAGTAACCCCAAAAAGGATCGTTTTCCCCCCTTTTTTCTTCATTTTGTTGAGCATCTCATGTAGCTCCTGGTGATTGTACAAATAAAATCCACTCTCCTTAAAATGACTATTTTGGATCAAATGGTTCATCATATAGATTAATGAAGAATTTTTATTCTCCAGATAGTTCGGTAGGAGTGCTAAAAAAACATAGTCTGATGGATCTCCATAGAAGTGGCGAAATGAAGACAAGAATGCTTTTTCGTATAGAGAAAGTGAATTGATGTGGTGTTTTGAATATTCCATTCCGGTGGTTCCACTACTTTGAAAGATCGTTTCTGCATCAAAAAGTGTAGTTTTTACTTCATGAGTCTTGAAAAAAGATACAGGTAGAAACGGGATTTGTTCGATCCTCCGAATCGCATCTGCCTGCGTATGAATTCCGTCACAAAAAGTGCGATAAACCTGATTGTTTTCATATTGAAACCGGAAAAGTTGGATCGCATATTTGGAAAATTGTACTTCACTGAATGGATGAAACGGATGCTCAAAAGTCATGATGCGTTTTCTTTACGAATGCTT
>JAEWUL010000028.1 GCA_023459435.1 Bacteroidota bacterium | reverse complement strand
GAGTAATAGTGTTAAAGTGATCTCACTAACTGGAGAATCAGGAGGAAAGTTATCCACCATCTCTGATATTTTATTGAATGTCCCATCCAATGATACACCCAGAATTCAGGAAGCTCATATCATGATTGGACATATTATCTGCGAACAAGTAGAGAAAATTTTATTTTCTTAAATCAATTAAATCTATGAAACAAAAAATTACAGAACTAAAAAAGAGTAAAAATGGGATCATTCTTGCTCATTATTATACTATTCCGGAAGTGCAAGATGTAGCCGATTTCGTTGGTGATAGTTTAGCTTTGGCCAGAGCAGCAGCTCAGACAGATGCAGATTTGATCTGCTTTGCCGGAGTTCATTTTATGGCTGAAACAGCGAAAATATTGAACCCTAACAAAAAAGTGATCATCCCTGATCTTGACGCAGGCTGTTCATTAGCAGATAGTTGCCCAGCTGATCAATTAAAGCCTTTTCTAAAAAACTATCCAGATCATTTGGTGATTAGCTATATCGATTGTTCAGCCGAAGTGAAGGCACTTTCTGACATCATTGTAACTTCCGGGAACGCTCTTAAAATTGTGGATTCATTGCCAAAAGATCAAAAAATTGTATTTACTCCTGACAGAAACCTGGGGGCATATATCAACCATGAACTGAAGAGAGAGATGGTGTTATGGGATGGGGCTTGTCATGTGCATGATCAGCTTACGGCTGATGCTGTCTTTCAATTGAAGAAGCAATATCCATCAGCAACTGTGATGGCGCATCCTGAATGTAAATCAACTGTTTTAGCTCTGGCTGATTTTGTGGGCTCTACTTCTGCAATGCTGGAATATTCAACACAATCTGAACATAAAGAGTTTATTGTTGCTACTGAAACAGGGATTCTATACGAAATGGAGAAGAGAAATCCCAATAAGAAATTTTATGTAGTCAATAGTTCAGAAACTTGTAGTTGTAATGATTGTGAATATATGAAGTTAAATTCACTTGCCAAAATATATAAAGCACTTTTAAACGAAGAACCGGAATTGTTATTGGATCACGATTTGATGGAGAAAGCTAAACTACCGATAGTAAAAATGTTAAGTCTAAGTTAATGTTGAATTTTATGGAGTTCTTATGAAAAGAGGATTATTTTTAATCGTGATGATGCTGATATCTTTGGCATCAATGGCTCAGTTCGACAACGAATTTTGGTTTGCCCCACCTTATGCTAATCCGGTTCATGACCCCAATAATACTTTTAGATTTGTTATTTCAACTTCTACATTACCGAGTACTGTTACTATTACACAACCCGCCAATCCATCATTTACACCTTTAAACTATACGATTGCTGCCAATTCAAATCAAATTGTAACCATTCCTAACTCTTTTGCAAATGTTGCTCAATCCAATAATATTTCCAACAGAGGGTTTAAAATTGTGGCAACAGAGAAGGTGTTTTGTTACTATGAAATATATACAAATCCATCTTTAAGTGTTTTTAATACAGAGATTTTTGCATTAAAAGGTAAAAATGCGTTAGGTACAAACTTTTTGATTCCTATGCAAAACTATTTGCCAAACCATACTTACACGGCTCAATGTTATAATTTCTTTTCTGTAATTGCAACAGAAGATAATACCAATGTGACAATCATTCCAACACAACCTATTGATGGACACTCAGCGAATATCCCTTTTTCGATCACTTTAAACACCGGACAATTTTATACAGCCAGAGCTGTCAGTTTTTCTGCATCAGGTCATCCTGCTGGTTCTTCTGTTATGTCAAATAAAAATGTTGCCATCACTTATTATGATGATTCTATGTCTGGAGTACCGTTTGGAGGATGTGCTGATACTGGTGGGGATCAAATTATTCCGATCAATCTGTTGGGTACATGGTACGTGGCAGTTCAGGGTTTTTCTTACCATAATTCCAACAATTCAGGAAGTGTCCCCCCTTATGATCCTGTTTTTGTACTCGCTGTTCAAGATAATACAGAGATCACCATCAATGGAACTGTTGTCACAACTATTAATGCAGGGGAAACTTATAAATATCAGTTTACAACCAATCCCTTAATCAACTCACCCAACTCTGCTGTTTTTATCCAAACAAATTATCCTGTTTATGTCTCTCAGGTATCTGGTTTTGCGTGTGAATTGGGTTATAGTATTTTGCCTCCCGTGAAATGCAGAGGCTCTCGCTCTGTTTCTGTTACCAGAAGTCAAGGTGATAGTTATTACTTAACACTCATGACAAATGATGTGAATATTTCCAGTTTTACAGTAAATGGTGCACCAGGAATTATTAATGCTTCTGATTTTCAAGCTGTCCCTG
This sequence comes from Bacteroidota bacterium, assembly GCA_023459435.1. GTDB lineage: Bacteria > Bacteroidota > Bacteroidia > Bacteroidales > WCHB1-69 > UBA5429. Next base: position 3,899 of record JAEWUL010000028.1, on the reverse strand, counting down.
GAACTTTTGGACTGTATATGTTTGCTCGAAAATTGTTGACAACGACACAATTTCCTGTTGGATCAACCATCAGAATTGAGAATTCTTCAGGAGATTTTCAAATGGGTGTTATCAATGGAGGTACCGGGAACACTTGTAAGTTTGGTTTCTTTTCAGATTTTGCACAGTATCCCGTGTTAAGTGAAAGTGTAACTAATGATACCGTTTGTGAAGGTGATACCATTCATTTTCTGGTAACCAACACATTGCCCGGGTCAAGTTATACCTGGACTTATCTTGAAACCGGAGATATTATTCAAGGGCCCGGGGGTTTGTCTGAAATGATCGTTCCAAATGCAAATATTACAAATACAGGAACTTACTTGATTGAAGGATCTTATGGCGGGTGTGAAATGGTTGCAGATACTTTAAGAGTTTATGTTATGGATAAACCTATTGCTGATTTTGCATTTGAACCTAATTGTGCTCATAATCCTACCACATTTCAGAATAGTACTCAGAATGGGACATCCTATCTATGGGATTTTGGAGATGGAAACACTTCAACCATTACAGATCCCTCCCATATTTATGAATCTGAAGGCTCTTACTCTGTTTCTCTGATTGCCTATAACCACTTTGGTTGTTCAGATACTATTTCCTATCAGGTTGATGTGAATCCCGGAATTGAAATCTTTGATACTGTATACGTTTGCCCCAATAGTTCGTTTATCTTTTATGGTAATGAACTATCATTAACTGGTGATTATGAGCATTTTATTGATGCCGATGGCTGTGATTCCACAATCTATCTTCATTTGGAAAAGATTGAAGCAGAAGTGACCATACAACAAGAACCTAACGATTTTTGTGAATATCAGACCGCCCAACTGATTGCATCTTCTGATTTTCCGAATTATCTTTGGAGTACTGGTGAAACAGGCCCCCATATAGTGGTTACTACACCTGGACTTTACTCTGTAACAGCTTCAAATTCCGATTGTTCTGTCTCTACTATACACAAGATTTTACCTTGTGAACAATCGATCTATCTCCCCAATACTATTACTCCAGGAAAAAAGGATGGTTCAAACGACTTTTTCTGTCTTCCGGAACAATTGGTAGATCAGGTTGTAGAGTTTGAGATTATGATATTCAACCGTTGGGGAAATCAGGTATATTATTCCAGGGATCCAGCTTTTAAATGGAATGGAAAACCTTATGGAACTAATGATTTTAACCAGGTTTATACTTACAGAATGATAGTGAGATTTGATAAAAGTAAAGCTAAAATGATTGTTGGATCTGTTATTGTATTGTAGTGATTTCACATGTAACAGATCCTATTTATCAAATCTTTTCCAGTGTGGAATATGGAACCCATCCTTTTTCTCCGTTTGGAAGTTTTATTTCAACCCAATCATTGAGCTGATCTGTTATTTTTACTTTAAGACCTTCATGGATGATAAATAGATCAGTTCCGGATTCATTTGGAGTGCTTTTACCGTTTATGACACTTTGTAGGATGATTGCTTCAGGATTTTTCTCACGAGTAATGGTGTTTCTGTATGAAAAAAGGATGCTAAAGATACAAATAATTATGGAAAATAAAACAATAAAAACGGAAGCTGACTTGATCCAAGAAATTCGGATGAATAGAAAAGACAGTATTGATAAAAGAAGTAATGTAAATGCTATGATACTCAAAATTGCCCATTGGTTTGAGTTTAGAGAAGAAGCAATTGAAATATACCATCGGGTTAAAAAAAGTTCGGGTAACACATCGATTTTATCTTCCAGTTTTTGGTTTACAAAGGCAATGTTATGTTGAATATCTTCATTGGTTGGATCCAGTTGTAATGCTCTTTCATACCAGAGAATTGCTTTGCCGTTTTCTTCGTTTTTAAAATAAGCATTACCCAGATTATAAAAAAGTGTGGCACTTTCAAAATTTTCTCCAATCACTTTCTCATAGGATTCAATGGCTTCACTATATTTTTTTTGTTGATAGAAACTATTTCCTTCATTCACCCATATTTCTAAAGTATCTTTAATTGTGGCAGCATGAACAGGATTTAGTATGATTAACAGGGATATAAATTGAAAAATCTTTTTCATAAGGGCATCACTTTTTTAAAGTTCATTTTTATTAACTGATTCATTATTGAGAATAAACTGAAGTGCTTTATTGTACATTTCTTTCATAAGTAAACTACTATCACCAGGTGCAAATCGAGCATATTCACATTGATCCAGAGTCTCTATGAATTGTCTGATCATGTCATCAGTAATCCCTTTTTCTTTAAGTTTGGCTTCAACGCTTTCCATTGATAATTGAGCCAAAGGTATGTGGTATTTATTGCTTAAATAGCCCCAGAGTGCTCTTGAAATTTCAATATAGAATGGATCTTTTTGATTTAACTGTAATAATTTGTATCCATTTTTAAGGTTTTTTTGAGCTACTTTTCTGGCTTTTTTATTTTTTACAAGTGCAGTATTGCTGTAATATTCAATTTGCTTTCTTCTGATAATCAATAAAATGATAAAAAGAATCATAGGAAATATCAGAAGGGAGTAATAGAGTGGAGAACCGAAGAATGGTTCGGAAGAACTCTTCTTGAAGTTATGTTTAGTTGTTTTAATAAATCGAATATCTTTGCCCAACATTTTAATTTTTTTCTGGTTAGTGGATGAGGATACATACTGATCTCCACTTCCTTTTTCAACAGAAAGCTTAAAATTAACGGCAGATATCGTTTTGAATGTTTTGGTTTGCAAGTCAAAATAGGAAAATGTGGGTGTGGGAAGTGTAAAAGTTCCCGTATTTCTGGGAATGATTACATATTCAAAGATACGTGTTCCTGACACGGAATTTCCTGAAGTATTGATCTGATCCGTAATTTTAGGATCAGTAACATCTAGACCCGAAGGGAAAACAAGGTTGAGATCTTCTACATGTTGTAAATTACCGGAACCAGAAACAGTAATAGTGAGATTTGTCGCTTCATTGGTTTTAAGTTTATCTCTGGATATTAGCGCTTTAATGGAAAAATTTCCCGATAAACCACTGAAGTTGTCAGGTCTATTGGCTTTAGGGAAATCTAAAACATTGAGTTTAATTGAATTGGATTTAATATCTATAGTGTAATCGCGTGCGGATTGACCACCCCCAAAGAACTGATCAAAAAAAGGATCTCCGGTACTTTGTCTGGAAATAACACGAGCTGTAAAAGTGACCTCCATTGGTGTAACGGTAATGGTTCCCGCTTTTTGGGGGAAAACAGCAGTTTTTCTGATGTCATAAACAGTATATCTCTTTCCATCAATTACTTCTGTTGTTTGAGGTGTGTTGGCTTTTGGGTCACCAAGAGTATATGACCACAACCCATTTTGGGAAGGGATATTGATATTATCGATTCGGTATCCCCCATTAACACTTGGGCCAATATATAACTTGTGGGTAATAATCACTTCTTCGCCAATATATGGGTTGGTTTTGGAGGCATAACCTTTAACAAAGATATCTTTTTCGTTGAACGAAGTGTTGTTTTGCTGATCTCTCTGATAACGTGAATTGGATTGTGTTTGTTGAGAGCCTTGAACTACCTGTATGGAAACCGGGTTGGATTTGATCGTTTTTCCATTGACTTTAAAAGAGGATGCAGGAATCGTAAACGTTCCGGTCTTTTTGGCACTTAATGTGTATGAATAGGTGAAAGAGTTGTTTTGAGTAGTTCTTCCATTCATCATGGTTATTGATGTTGAAGAGCTCGAGTGAGGGCCATTCAGTACACTAAAATTGGAAAAATCTGTCGAAACAATCTGTGTGGCTTCTGCGTTTAATGTGACTGAATACTGGAATGGTTGGCCAACTCCAACCTGACCAGGAGCTTTTGCGACACAGGTTGTTTGTGCAATGA
>JAEWUL010000027.1 GCA_023459435.1 Bacteroidota bacterium | reverse complement strand
TGAGATTCCCCTTCAACAAAATGGTGTCATATTGGACAAATCTGGATCTATCAATTCTCAAAACAAAATGAACGGTATCACGAATTGTAGAGATGGAATCGAGAAAAACAGATGCAAATGGGTAACCGTTGCGCTCCAGATGATACAATATTTGAGGGGCCAGTTTTTGGTATTCCGTATAATGAATACGATCCTTTTTAATTTTGATAAATGGGGAGATCCATTTTTGTTCCAGTTGCGGAATTGATATGACAATTTGGCATGATTTTGTAATAGAATCGGAAAAATTTCGTTGTATTTGAGTGTCTGATTGTGCAAAAATAGTACATTTACTAAAGGATAAAACGCCAAAAAGAACTACTAAAATGCTGTTTTTTAGCAAATTTAAATTTCTTTTTATAATATGTAAATGTTTCAGAAAAACCAATCTTAAAAATGTTTATCTTTGCAAAATTAAATAAATAAACGAAAATGAAAAGAAATATTGTTGTAATCGTTCTGATTTTAATTGGAATTGTTGTTTTATCTTCTTGTAAAACACAACAAAAATGTGCAGCTTATGGCCATTATTCTTATTATGAAATGGAAAAAACTGAAACCGCAAAAATCTAATATTAGAAATTTATTGTTTTCATAATGAAATTGTTATTGAAAAGAGATTTTTTTCTCCTCCTTTTTACTTTGATCTCCCTTGCCATTCACTCACAAGAGGTTGGAGAGGTAGAAGTGGAAAGAGTATTTGACAGACAATCCAATTATACCATTTTTTTTAATACAACCGGTTATGGAATCGGGTATCAGTTTGGCTGGACACCTACTTACAAAAACAAACATCTCCTGGATTTTGAATTTTATTTCTCCAATCATGAGAAAGCCGTAAAGGGTAGAAATCTCTCTTTTGAAGGTGCAAGATCATTCAGTTACGGAAAACTTTATGATGTTTTCTTCCTTAGATCCGGTTATGAATTTCAACGAATTACCCATCATAAACCCTATTGGGGTGGTGTGGAAATTGGATATTTTATCACTATAGGTGCATCCATTGGATTCGGAATCCCTACTTTCGTGGAAGTGGCTTATTTATCTCCTAATGGTTACGATTTTGTCTTTCTTATCGAAAAGTATAATCCTAATGTGCATGATCTTTCCAATATTGTCGGAGGTGCACCCTTTTATGAAAGATTTCATCAAATTGCCCTTCGACCAGGGCTTTATGGAAAAATGGGATTGTCATTCGACTTTAGTTCTGATGCAGATCGAATAAGAGCTCTTGAAGTGGGCCTCTCCGTTGATGTATTGTTGCCAACCATTCAACAAATGGCCTTTAATGAACCTAAAAAGCTTTTTCTCGAAGCTTTTATTGCCTATAACTTCGGCAAAAAGAAGATTTTATACGAATAATAATAATTTTATAGATATTTAAAAACCTACATTTGTATTATGAAAAGAGATACACAAATTTTTGATCTTATTGAACAGGAACGCAACAGACAAACACACGGTATTGAATTGATTGCATCAGAAAACTTTGTAACTGATCAGGTAATGGAAGCTCAAGGTTCCGTTTTGACCAATAAATATGCCGAAGGTTATCCTGCTAAAAGATATTACGGTGGTTGTCAAATTGTTGACCAAACAGAACAAATCGCTATTGACCGTGCCAAACAACTTTTTGGTGCAGAATGGGCAAACGTTCAACCTCACTCTGGCGCACAGGCCAATATGGCTGTTCTTTTAACCTGCTTGAAACCGGGTGATGTTTTTATGGGTTTGGATCTTTCTCATGGTGGGCACCTTTCTCATGGTTCACCTGTGAACTCTTCCGGAATTCTTTACAAACAAGTAGCCTATTCTGTGGAAGAAGCTACCGGTTTAATCAACTATGATATCATGGAAGAAGTAGCCCTTAGAGAACGCCCAAAATTGATTATCGGGGGTGCATCAGCTTACTCCAGAGACTGGGACTGGAAAAGAATGAGAGAGATTGCAGATAAAATTGGTGCTATCTTAATGGGAGATATATCTCACCCTGCCGGTTTAATCGCCAGAGGTTTGTTGAATAACCCTATTCCTTATTGTCATATCGTTACGACAACAACTCATAAAACATTACGCGGACCACGTGGCGGTTTGATCTTAATGGGAAAGGATTTTCCAAACCCCTGGGGTTTAACTACTCCAAAAGGGGAAATCAAAATGATGTCTCAACTTCTGGATAGCGCTGTATTCCCAGGTGTACAAGGTGGACCACTCGAACATGTAATCGCTGCTAAAGCAGTTGCTTTTGGAGAAGCCCTCTCTGATGAATATCTTGACTATATCAAACAAGTGAAGAAAAATGCTGATGCAATGGCTAAAGCTTTCGTTTCCAGAGGTTATAAAATCATAAGTGGTGGTACTGATAACCACTTAATGTTGATCGATCTTCGTACCAAATTCCCCGATATCACAGGAAAACAAGTGGAAAACACTTTAGTAAAAGCCGATATCACTATCAATAAAAATATGGTTCCATTTGATAGCCGTACTCCTTTCACAACTTCAGGTATCAGAGTCGGTACTCCCGCGATCACTTCCAGAGGTCTTAAAGAAGATGAAATGGAAACAATCGTTGCCCTTATTGATGAAGTGATCAGCAATATTGATAACAATGAAGTTATTGAGCAAGTAACAAAAAAAGTGAATGATTTGATGTCTCACAGACCATTAAACGCCTGGAGCAAATAGTTTTAAATCATTTAACATACAAATCATTGAATCAATAATTTTTTAACATGAATTCCAACGTACAGGCCATTAAACAAAGATTTGGAATTATAGGATTTGATTCTATGCTTGATCATGCAATCTATACTGCAATTCAAGTGGCTCCCACTGAATTGTCTGTCTTAATTACAGGTGAAAGTGGTGTTGGAAAAGAGAACTTCCCCAAAATTATTCACGAAAATAGTGCCCATAAACATGGTCAGTATATTGCCGTGAATTGTGGAGCAATCCCTGAAGGAACTATTGATTCTGAGCTTTTTGGTCATGAAAAAGGCTCCTTTACCGGTGCCGCTGAGACCAGAAAAGGATATTTTGAAGTCGCTAACGGTGGAACTATATTCCTAGATGAAGTGGCAGACCTTCCTCTTGCTACACAAGTGAGACTCCTTAGGGTTTTGGAAAATGGAGAGTATTTCAAGGTGGGATCCTCCATTGTCCAAAAAACCAATGTGAGAGTGGTGGCTGCTACCAATATCAATATCGTTGATCGGATTGCTAAAGGGAAATTTAGAGAGGATCTGTACTACAGATTAAATACAATTCCAATCCAGGTTCCCCCTTTAAGAGATCGTAAAAATGATATCTTCCTGCTGTTTACTAAGTTTGCTTCCGATTTTGCTCAAAAATACAGAGTCCCTTCTATACAGCTTACAGATGAAGCCGTTGAAGCACTGAAAACATACAATTGGCCCGGAAATATCCGTCAGTTGAGAAATGTTACGGAACAAATCTCCATAATTGAAAGTAAAAGGTTGATTGAGAAACCTGTCCTTCAGAAATATCTTGTCGCACCTCAGGTGTCTCATTTCCCTGTCTTGGTTCATCCTGAAATGGAACAAGCTGCACCCGGAATGTTTGAAAGAGAGATTATATACAAGTTTCTGGGTGATCTCAAAAGAGAAGTCGCAGAATTGAAAAAAATTGTGACCGATATGAAAGGGGAGAAACTCTCAGCACCATCATTGAGAACACCACTTGAGATAACCGATTTTCCACTTACCCATAAATCACAAAATTACGAATTTCCAGATGAAGATGCAGAAGTGGAGGATTTGAACGGTAACGAACAGGAAATGATTGATGACCAATTTTCTCTTATTGAAGCTGAAAAAGAATTGATTAAAAAAGCCCTGGAGAAACACAATAACAAAAGAAAGCTGGCTGCTGACGAACTGGGAATCTCTGAAAGAACATTATACCGAAAAATTAGAGAATATGAAATTGGATCATAAAAGAATCATTTTCAGGATATTATCAATCCGGTTACTCCTTTTGGTAACCTCTCTTTCTTTGCTCTCATGTGGAATGAAACTTACAGTCTCTACAACCGGAGGTACCGTTGACCCAAGAGCTAAAACGGTCTTCATTGCAACTTTTCCTAATAATTCTACCCTGGTGAATCCCTCACTAAGTCAAAGTTTTACCAATGCACTGAAAGATAGAGTGCAAAGTCAAACACCACTCTCTGTTGTAAATACTCAAAATGCAGATTATAGCCTTTCAGGTGAGATCTTATCGTATCAAATCACTCCAGTTGCCATTCAAGGTAATGATGTGGCCGCAATGAATAGACTCACCATTGTGGTTCGGGTAAAATTTGTTAATAAATTCGATGAAACTCAAAATTTTGAACAAGTATTCACACGCTTTTCCGACTATCTGAGTACCCAAAACTTTACTTCTATCGAAAGCACTCTTGTTTCAACAATAAACGAAGCTTTAACGGAAGAGATTTTTAATAAAGCATTCGTGAACTGGTAACCCTGAAAATATGAAACAACTTGTTTTTATAGACTATTTCCCCGATTTTCCTCACGAAATGGATGCAATGAGAGAGAAGTTGTCCGATTTGTATATGAGATTTCCCGCATCTTCTGTGGTAAACCTCTTTTATCTCAAACTGCTTCAGGAATATGATCATCGAGAATTCGAAAAAATGAAATCGAAGATACTCCTCTCTATGCCCAATCGTTCCCTTATCTTACATTCAAATGTGATTTTACCTCAGTTACATTCAGAAAGTAATGTGATAAAACCTCAAATAGAGCCGAACCTTAAACCCAAAAATAATCAAGTTACCGAACCCATTAATCTGCCTGATCAACCCGCTGTGCATGATGTGGAAAATCAAGACCAATTATCAATGCTCATTGACAAATTTACGGTAAATCCTCCGAAAATGATCTTTGATCCTTCTCGACATAACCCCAATATCAACTACGAAAAAGAAACCAAACCAGAAGAATTTGAACTCGTAAGTGAAACATTAGCAATGATATACGCTGATCAAGGGTATACTCAAAAAGCAGAAAAGATATTTAAAAAATTGGCCTTGCTTTTTCCGGAAAAAAATTGTTACTTTGCAGACCAAATTAAAAAGATTAAAAATAAAGAATCAAATCAATAAAAAAATAAAAAATTATGTTAACTTTCCTAATCGTTGTTATTATCCTTGCAAGTTTATTATTGGCATTTATTGTATTAATACAAAATTCTAAAGGAGGTGGATTAGCTTCCAATTTTGCCGGACAAAATCAAGTCCTTGGAGTTAGAAAAACCACAGACTTTCTTGAAAAAGCTACCTGGACAATGGCAGGCCTTATTATGTTTTTATGTTTAACTGTTGCTGTTAAAGTAAAAAGTGATTATAATAAAACAAGACCAGCTGTTCAAGAACAAACTGAACAAACTTCTACTACTGAAGAACCTGTAAAATAATGGCACTTTTAGATCACATTATAAAAGAGGATTTTTAAAAATCCTCTTTTTTTCTTTTTTAAAATGGGAAACAATACATATATTCACTACATCTCCCTCTTTTTTGCCATGTTGTTCTGGGGCGCATCTTTTGTGCTTACGAAACACTTACTCATTGACTTTAATCCCATCTTTATCATTTTTGCAAGGCTGTTGATCTCTTCTTTGATCTTTGTTACAACTACTCTAATCCTCTTTAAAAGAAAGTTTTTTATCCATAAAAAACATTTTATTCTATTCATCTCCCTCGCTTTCTTTGAACCTTTCGTCTATTTTATTTTTGAAACCTATAGTTTGAAAATGATTGATCCTTCCATCGTTTCAGTCATTATTGCTACAATACCGCTCTTTATGGCGCTCTTTGCATTCTATTTTTTAAAAGAGTTCCTGACCCGAAAAAATATGTTCGGTGTCGTATTGTCGGTTTTCGGAATTGTAATCATGCTTTTCCCCGAATTTTATGGATCTACAATCAATTTTTTAGGCGTTGGTCTCGCTTTTGGAGCCGTTTTTTCTACTATTGGATACAATTATTTCTTGCAAAAAGTGCCTCATCAATATTCCTCCTTACTTGTCATAACCTGGCAAAACCTTATCGGATTGGCTGCTTTTATTCCCATTCTCCTCATCATGAATACGAAAACTGAACTGAAACTTCAATTCGATTCACTCGGAGATTATAAAAACTTACTTTTCCTCATATTACTGGCCGTTTTTTGCTCTTCCATTGCCTTTATTCTGTATATCAAAGGAGTTAGAGCCATCGGAACTGCCAGATCAAACATCTTTACAAACCTGATCCCTGTTATCACTGCATCGATCTCTTTTTTCCTTTTTGATGAAGCCATCACCTGGAATAAAGTGATTGGGATCATCACAGTCATTTCAGGAATTTTCCTTGTTCAAATGAGATCCAAAAGACTATAGAAGAGTGAGAAGTAATAACCAAGGATTAAATATATCTGATTTTTTCACTACTCACTATTCACTATTCACTATTCACTATTCACTA
>JAEWUL010000026.1 GCA_023459435.1 Bacteroidota bacterium | reverse complement strand
GGATTGTTCCGTATGTTGTAGCAAGTGAGGATAATAGCTGAACTTCATTTCCTTTCACTTCTATATGGGGGTTTTTAAATTCATCCTGAGAAAGTTGGAGAAATGCCACCACATTTCTTTTTACTATTTCTGAGGCTAAATATATTTTTCCTCTAGAGATATCTGCATTTTGCAGATCCCGATTTTTGTGGAAATAGAGATGAACGGTTTCATCGAGATTTTTTAAATAATGCGCTAAAATAGTTTGTACTTGTAATGGTTCTTTACGAACATCTTCAAACACTTTTTCCAGAATAGCATGGATTATGGAGCCTATGATCTTATTTTCAATATGCTCATCAATGCTTTCCGGCGCTTTAATGTTTTCTACTTCAGATAGATAAAAAGAGAGAGGACAATTGATGAAAGTAGACAAACTTGTTGGAGAATAGTTGATTGATTTTAAAATTTCCTGAATTCTATCATTTTTGTTGATTGAGATAGATTCGGATCCCATTTGTTCTGGTGGGGATATGGATCGCTCTTCTGATCATTTGAACAGATGAAGTGAGTTTTTGGTGTTCCACTTCAAATTCCAGTTGGTTGATAAACCGGCTCTTTTCAGCCAAAGAGGAGCTGGAGTCATTATCGTACAAGATATGAATCACTTTTCCCCTTTGCATCAATCTGAAAAAGTGGTACGCAAATATGGAGTCTTTATAAGTAGATGTGGGAAGTTTAAAGTGATTTTTTATGTCAAATAGGATTAAAGAGGGTTGTGATTTACCTTTGGGTAAAACCCCTTCGTTGATGGATAAAAAGATGATATTTTTATAATCCAGCGTTCTGGTTTCCAACAGTCCACACACTTGTAATCCTTTGTTAAAATCTCCTATAAAGGGAATTGTAATCCGATCGATTCGTTCTAAAAGGAAATACTCCAGAGAGGCCAGATCGCTTATTTTTTGATGGTTTTGATACGCATTTAAAAACGTTAATGTATCTGATATTTCGTCAGATATCATTTTTAAGGTTTTAAAATCTATTGTGTTCGGATCCATTTTGCCGGAAACAGAATCAAAGAAGTTTTTTAATTGTTCCAGAAACGGAAACCCCTCAAATGGAAGAATTGGGACTGAAGGAGGGAGATCTTTAGCAGCTATAAAAACCTGATTGTTGATGATGAGGTTATTTACGGCCTGATTGGCTGTTTCGCTGTTGCCATAGATCCCATTTACGATAATCGGATTTTGAACAAAGCTGATGATATCTTTGTGATAATAAATGGGTTGGCTTGTTTTTTGGATATTGCTGAATCTTTGTCCGTTTTTTATAAGACGAACGATCAATTTCAACAACTGATATGCTGAACTATTTTGGATAGGATACCCCATTGTGAGGTTTGCATGGCTGCAGTCGTAAGCATGCACAAAAGGAACAATTAAAGATTCATCTCCAAAAACCAATACCGTTTGGTCCAAATTACCCTCATTTTGTTCAATCTGGTTTAGGATTTCTATTGCATGGTATACCTGATTGATATTTCCGGAGAGTTCAGTAATGTGGATTTTTTTAGGTATATCACGAAATTGATCTTTGATATTGATATCCGGTATTTTCAGTTTGTTTTGCAGGGTCTTGATAAAAGGGGTGTATTGGGTGTCATAAAAATGATCAATGTCAAAAATAAATTCCACTTTAAATCTGTGGTAAAAATATTCCAGAATGGTCATTTCTGAAGGAGATAAAGCATGAAATCCTGCAAAAATAAATCTCTGATATTTTATATATGGGGTTAGAGAAACAAGATCGTCTGAACCTGAGGATTTCAGTTGTTCAGCAACGGATCTGAAAATCATCCCTTCATACCCTCGATTGGATTGAAGTAGACGTTTCTGAAACAACTGGTAGATATGAGATAGATGTTGATAGAATTTCAAATAGGTTTGTTGGTTTTCCGAGAGTTGCTCCTTAAGGAATGAGGTTTCGATCTCCTTTGCATCTGATAAATTCACAAAAATTTGCTCCGCGGGAGCCAACTGCATATCGATTTCGTTCATATCACTCAAAAAAATGGGGCCCCAGGATAAAAATTTCTGAAATGTTTCCTCTTTAAAAGGTTCGATGGAGAGGAAGCAATCAAAAAGCAGGAGGAGTAATTCCTCTTTTTTCAGTACAGTCAATGGGGATAAAGACCCGATAAACTCGTTGATGGTCAGAATAGTAGGGGAGAAGTGAGGCTTATCAATCAGAGCAGCTAACTCTTTTTGAAGAACCCTTTTGGCCCTTTTATTGGGTAAAAGCACTAAAATTTTTTCCAGGGGTATTGCATCATTTTCAATAATTTTGGATGCTAACTCACCTAAAAATGTTGGAAATTTATCCATTTTTTACAGGTTATAGACCAAGGAAGGCCATGAATCCCAAACCCATTAGACCAGTTATGATATAAGAGATTCCGTGTCCTTGAAGAGGTTTTGGGATAGCGGAATATTTCATTCTTTCATTGATGGCAGCAAAAGCAACGATAGCGAGGAGCCATCCAAGTCCGGAACCTGCAGCATAAACAGCACTATATGCTACATTTGGGAAGTTTTTCTCTTGCATAAAGAGAGATCCTCCAAGAATGGCACAATTTACTGCAATTAAAGGAAGAAAAATCCCTAATGCATTGTATAGTTTCATAGAGAATCTTTCAATAACCATCTCCAGCAATTGTACAATTGAGGCTACAACGGCAATAAAAATGATCAATGATAGAAATGAAAGATCAATATTTAAAAAATAATCAGAGATCCATTTTAGGGCTCCTGATTGTAGTAAATATCTGTTAATTAAAAAATTAAAAGGAACTGTGATCACCATAACAAAGAACACAGCCACACCTAATCCGAAAGCAGTTTTCACAGATTTTGAAACAGCCAGATAGGAACACATGCCTAAGAAGTAGGCAAATACCATATTGTCAATGAATATGGATCTAATAAATACAGAGAACATTGATTCCATAACGATTTGTTTTATTTTGCTTTACCACGAATTTTTGTATTGATGGCCAATCCCTCGATAACCTGAACGTAGAAACCGTCAGATAAGCCCACTTTTATAGGTGTTTTTTTAAATTTTTCTTTTTTATTAGTTCCATTTTCAATATACACGAATGCGGTGTCTCCTGCAAACTCAAGGGCAAATTCAGGCACTGCAATCACACTATCCACTTTTTGGGTGATCACTTCTCCGTTGGCACTATATCCGGATCTGATGAACCCGCCATCTTTATGAACCTGAACAGCTGCTTTGATGCTAAATACGGTTGCTCCGTTTTCAACGGTTCCTTTAGGTGCTATATATTCGAGAACGGCATCAAAATGGGCATCTTGCATGGCTCCAATCACGAGTTTAACGGGATCCCCTTCTTTTATTTTTCCCACTTCAGTTTCATCTACTTTTCCAATAAAGATAAGATCCCCCATATTCGCAATGGTTGCAATAGTAGTTCCATCGTTAAAATTGTTGGATTGGATTACAGAATTGCCAACCTTTACCGGAATGTCAAGTATCATACCTGAAACGGTTGCTTTGATGAGGGTGTTGCTGTACTGGGCGGTTTTTTGAGAGATCCCCTCTTTGATGATCTGGATCGTTTCATTGGCGTTTGCCACTTCCTCTTTTGCATTTTTGTATGAGGTTATTGCTTGTTCATAGGCTTCTTTGGAAGATACTTTGGATTGGTATAACTTTTCGATCCTTTCAAAATTTGATTTCGCTTGTTCCATATTGATATTGGCAACATTCAATCTGGATTCAGCACTGTTGAGTTGGGCAATATCAGGGATTACCTGTACTTTTGCGATCACATCCCCTGCTTTCACGAGTTGTCCGGCCTCTTTATACAAAGCAATGACAATGCCAGAGATCTGTGGTTTGATGGCTACTTCATTACGGGGTTCCACTTTTCCGGTAATCACACTCTTCTTTTCAATCGTTTTGATCTCAGGTGTAATCATTTCGTATTCAATCTCTTTTACCCTTGATTTACTCCATAAAAAAACAAAAGTACCAATAACGATCAGACCAAAAATGATAAATAAGGTGGTTTTGAGGATCTTTTTCATTGTTCTAATATTGAATTGCAAATATATATAATTTATTCATCTCTTAAAGCATCTATGGCTTTGATTTTAATAGCACTTTTTGCCGGTATGATCCCGGCGATCAAACCGGATAAAATGATGATGATCGCAGAAACAACCGCCATTGTGAATGAAATGGTTGGGTTGGAAAACATTTCAGCATCTTTGACAAAGGTTTCTGTTACTACGAGTATTAAAATTCCAAAAAACATACCGGCAAAACCAGCCAGAAAAGTTAACATCAAACTTTCCCACATGATTTGACTCGTAATCACTCCGGGTTTTGCGCCCAAAGCTCTTTTGATTCCAATCTCATTGGTGCGTTCTTTTACAGAAACCAGCATGATGTTACTAATTCCGATTACACCAGCTAGTAAAGTACCCATCCCCACAATCCAGATCAGTATTTTTATTCCTAAAAATAAGTATTTAAACATCAGGAACATATCCTGAAGATTAAAGGTATTTACTGCTTTTTGATCTTCAGGGGCAATCCGGTGTTTTATTTTTAGGATCATGGACACCTTCTTCTCTAAATCTTTAATGTTGACATCATCACCAGCAGCGATAGCCAAAATGTCCAAGTCATTTCCTCTGTTAAAAAGTTGCTGTAGAGTAGTTGTAGGAATATATATAGTTGAACCTCCGTCACCTCCGAAGTTTATGTTCCCGGATGGTTTAACGACACCAATCACCTGATAATAGATGCCACCCATACAGATGGTTTGTCCTATGGGGTCTTCTCCTGGATTAAAGAGTTGATCGTACACTTTATTCCCCAAAAGACACACTTTCCTTTTCTCTTTTAGATCAATATGGTTGAACACTCTTCCATATATAATCGTTTGAGGTTCAATATGATAATAAATATGGTCATTCCCTCTGTAAGAGAAATCTCCCGATCTTTCATTGTGGGTTGTTTTGGCACTATTTCCTGCAAACACCATTCCGGAGATATATTCGATTTCAGGGAGTTGTTTTTTCAGAATCTCCAGATCCTCATTGTTCATTCTCCAGTAGCGACCGGCATTCAATCCTTTGTAAGCGATAGAGGTTTGACCACCAAAGACAAACATGGAGTTGGGTGCAATATTTCCAATATTCTCTTTCAGACCTGTTTCAAACCCTTTTCCGATACCGATCAGGACAATAAACATAAACATACCCCAAAACACACCAAAAGCGGTCAACATGCTTCGGGTTTTGTTCCGGGTTATGGATTGCCAAATCTCTTTGAATTTATCGGTATCTATCATCTAAACTATTTTGATGTTATTCGTATCTTAATGCTTCAATAGGTTTAATTCTGACGGCTCTTCTGGCTGGGAAATAACCGGCCAGTACACCGGCAACCATAAGTACAAGTGTGGCGGAGATTGCAATGCCAAGGTCTACGGTTGGGTTTTGAAAAACAGAAAACTCTTCTGTTTTTCCTACTGACATAGATACCATTGCAAAGTTGATGATTTCAGTTAAAATCACACCGGAGATCATCCCGATATATCCGAATATTCCGGTTATGATTAACG
>JAEWUL010000025.1 GCA_023459435.1 Bacteroidota bacterium | reverse complement strand
ATTAGAATGAGAGATGATATCAGAAAAGCTTAAAATCTCTTCCAATAACTTTCGATCATTTTGTAGGCGGGGAACCTTGTGTTGTCCGCCTAATTTATTCTTACTCCCTAACCATTTTATAAATGTTCCCGGTTGAACAATAGAGATTTTTGGCTTTACCAACATTAAATCTCCTGTTCTTTTGGCTTCATAATCTGAATTTAACTTTTTTAACGATTCATCTAATACCAATGAAAACTGTTCAATATCATCAGGACATTGCGTGAACTCAACAGCCCATTCATGTCCCCCTTTACTTTTACCGGAATCTAAAAAAATGGGCCCCGCAGTGAAATTACTCAAGATAGCTCCCGTTTTTTGACACGCTTCTGTGATCGCTTTTTCAGCATTGTCAACCACAACCTCTTCTCCAAAAGCATTGATGTAATGGGTTGTCCTACCTGAAATCTTGAATTTGTAAGGTTTTAATGATGTAAATTGAACAGTGTCTCCAATCTCATACCTCCATAACCCTGCTGCTGTTGTAATAACCAATGCATAATTCTTCCCAATCTCTACTTCTGATAATGGGATCGCTTTGGTTGCTTTACCATTGATCTCATTCATCTCGATAAATTCATAAAAAACACAGTTATCACTCATCAATAACATATCATCCGAGTGTCTTTCGTTTTGAATTCCAAAAAATCCTTCAGATGCATTGTAAATATTCATAAAAAAAACATCTCTTCCGGCAAATATTTTTTTATACTCTTCTCTGTATGGATCAAATGAAACACCTCCATGAAAAAAGACCTCTAAATTGGGCCATATATCGTGGATCAACTCTTTTCCTTTCATTTGAAGGACCTCTTTCATGACTAGTAACATCCATGATGGAACTCCCGATAATGCGGTTATGTTTTCATTTACGGTATTAGCCGCTATCAATTTCAACTTTTCATTCCAATTGGAGTGTAGTAAAACTTCTTTGTTATTGGGCGCTTTTAAATACAACCCAATTGCAGGCATGTTTTCCATTAAAATGGCAGAAATATCTCCACATTTTAATGGTGATTCTCGATCTAATTGTTGAATACTTCCACCTAATGTGATCGTTTTTCCACCAAACATCTCTGTGTCTGGAAACATATGCGTGTAAATCGTTAAGCAATCACTTGCAGATATAATATTGTTCTCTTTTAATGACTCTTCACTTACCGGTACATATTTGCTTTTCCCTTGTGTTGTCCCCGATGATTTGGCTAACCATTCCATTTTTGTTGGCCATAATACATTGTGCTCTCCGGATATGACACGATCAATATAAGGTGTTAGTGACTCATATTTGTGAATGGGAACCTGTTGCGAAAACCTTTGGTAACTCATATGGGGAACAATCCCATAATCAGCCCCAAACTTAGTTCTACTCCCATATTCCATCATATATTTAAACCATTTTTCCTGCGATTCTAAAGCATGCTCATAGAGATAAACAATCCTCTCTTCCCGGTATTCAAAAAAAGTTCTAATTGGTACATTTAAAAATTGCATAACATCATCTATTTTATTATTTTTACACTTCAAAAATATAAAAAAAATGGTTGCTGAAACAAACTTTAAAATCAACTTAGGCTTAAATATTACTGAAAAACTTCCAAACGGATACCATACTATTGAAACACTGTTTTATCCTGTTTATAATCAAAGAGATACTATTGAAATCAATCATTCAGATCAATTTGTATTTGAGATGTCAGGAGGCGATTTTGAGGTGGAAACTGAACAAAATATTTGTGTTAAGGCATTTCGGCTTTTGGAAAAGGAATACCAACTTCCTCCTATTTCGCTTACATTAACCAAAAATATTCCATCTGGAGCGGGTATTGGTGGTGGCTCAGGAGATGCTGCAACTACACTTTTACTGATCAATCAGTTCTTTAATCTGAAATTATCCGTTGATCAACTATTGTACTTCGCGAAACAGCTAGGGAGCGATGTCCCATTCTTTATCATCAATACACCTTGCTTTGCAACCGGAGTCGGTGAATTACTAACTCCAGTCTCTGTTGATTTATCACCTTATACAATTGAAATGATCTTTTCTGATATTCAAATTGCTACTCCGGATGCATATAGTTGGATCAGACCTCAGAAACCGTCTAGAAAAATAACCGATATTATCAGGATGCCCATCGAATTTTGGAAACAGGAATTGGTAAACGATTTTGAAAAAGTGATCTACCCCAGATTTCCTCAACTGGAAAGAAATAAACAAATCTTGTATGATAAAGGAGCGCTCTATGCGGCAATGAGTGGAAGCGGATCTTCTACCTTTGGAATTTTCCCGCGTTGATTCACTGAAAATTCTTCTGAAAATGCTCCATATTTCTTTAAATTTCTACTATTTCATCCCTATTATCTGACTTCTTTAGACCAAAATGATCATCAAAACAAGTTCTTTTTTTCTTTGTAGTAATTTTTAAGTGTCAGAAAATGAATGTTATATAAATATAAAATTCATTTTAACAATATAAATTAACATTTTTTAACTTTTGTATTATGAAATGTTCTATATTTGCTTCATCAATTAAAAAAATAAAATATGAAAAAGTTATTCCTAATTACTTTGATTTTAGCATTATCAAGTTCTTCATTTTTGATATATGCTCAAAATGACTATTCAAAAGGTCATTTTTCTGTGATTAACGAATATGGACCATTCTTTGGAAGAGGAACTATTGGTTTCACAGGTGTTTTTATTGCAGGGTATACATTGCCCAATCAAAAAGAGATGTTTGGCCTCGGTGTGGGCTATGAAGCAGGGGAGGAGATTGGTCAGGGTTTGCCTCTGTTTTTAAACTTCAGACATATATTTTATCCCGAGAAATCATTTACTCCAATCGTAAATGTGGCCATGGGATTAAGATATAGTGTCCCTAATTCTCAGGAAAGAAATCAGAATTTCGGTTATTATGTTACGGTTTCTTCAGGCTTCCATGCAAAATTATTCTCCTTTTCAGGTGGATTATTTTTTAAATCCTATGGAATTACCGGCTTTTATACCGGTTTAGAAATTAAATGTGGTTATAAATTGTAAAATAAAGCAGCTATGAAAAAAATTATTGTAATACTAACTTTAATGTTTGTCGTAATCTCAAATTCCCTTTTTTCTCAATTGAATAATGAGAAGATAACTTATTCTTTTATCAACGAGTACGGACTTTTCTTCGGGGGTGGTGTAAATGAAGGTACCATTGGACTTACCAGTGTTTTTGTTAATGGAATCAAGTGTAATAATCAAAATTTTTATGGGATTGGTATTGGATATGAATCGGATCTTTTTTCAGGTCAAAGCATTCCTATGTTTTTTAATTATCGACATTTTTTCCCTTCTAACAAAAAACTGAAACCTTTAATTAATGTTGCTCTTGGTGCTCGTTTCTCTTATTGGACAGAAAGTAATATTATACTTGATTATTATGGGAATATCATTTATGAAGATATTCAAAGAAATGCCTTTGGTTTTTATTCCACAGTGGCTGCAGGTTTTAATGTGAACGCTTTTTCTTTCACCTCCGGTTTATTTTTAAAATCAGTACAAGAACATTTTATTGCCGGGTTCGAAGTAAAAGCCGGTTTTACTCTTTAATTTAAAAAAATGGAATTATGAAAAAATGGTTTTTAATAATGGTTACAGCACTTCTATCTTCCGGGTTTTCAGGAACTGCTCAAAC
>JAEWUL010000024.1 GCA_023459435.1 Bacteroidota bacterium | reverse complement strand
ACGAGCTGGAGCGAGCGCCGTGATGGATGTTCTGAGATGGGATCGATTTGGTTAAGCGAAGTGCAGCGAAGTACGGGAGCGATAGCGGACCCCGGAAAAAGCCCGACGGCGTGGGTAGAATCGTGGGGCGGGAAAGCCGGAATGCCCTTATGAATATTTAGAAAATAATTCGTATTTTTACCCTCTTAATAAAATGGAAATGATGAAAAAAAGCGTTTTATATATCTATTTGTTAATCATATTGTTAACAGTGTCATCTTGCACAAAGACGGAAACAGAATTTTATAAAAATGGTCGGTTGAAATCACAAATTCAATATCGTTCCGGTAAAGAACATGGTGTTTCCAGGTATTATCATGAGGTTTATGGATCCATGATAATGGAGGCTCATATGAAAAATGGGAAAAAAGAGGGAGAATATACCCGCTTTTATTTTAATGGGAAAAAAGAGTATCAGGCAACATACACCAATGATATTTTAAACGGCATAGAACGTTCATGGACTAAAGAGGGACAATTGGTTTCCGAAACCCATTTCAAAGATGGGAAGAAAGAGGGTCCTCATGCTGCATGGTATGAAAATGGGGTTTTAATGGCAAAAGGTGCTTTTAAAAATGATCTGGAAGATGGGGTTTGGAACATTTTTGATACTAGAGGTTTTTTAATTGGGGAGGCTACTTTTAAAGAGGGCAGCGGAGAACAAATTGCTTATGATAAAAATGGTGTTCTGGAACGGAAAACCAACTTTAAAAAGGGGTTGAGAAATGGGCTGGAAACCTATTATAATCGATCCGGGGACGTAATAAAAACGATTGAATATCTGGATGATAGGATCGTTAAAATCAATGGTCAAATTGTGGAGCAATAGGTATGAAAAGAGAGTCCCTATTCATCCTTTTCACTTTCATTTTTTTCCATTTTGGGTTTTCACAAGGGAAAATTTCATTCAGAGCAGAATGGCAGTATCATGATGATGAAAATTTCCCTGGGATAGAGAAATTTGTGGGTAAAGTTGTGTTTACTCATGAAAATACGATAGGGTATTGTGATAGTGCTTATAGCTATATCAATGAAAACTATACCATTGCATTTGGCAATCCGGTAAAGATCTTTATCAATGATACGATATCATTATATGGCGATCAGGTGATGTATAACGGGAATAATAAAATGACTACAATTACAGGTAAAGTGATTTTAAAAGACAATAGTTCAGCACTTTATACTGATAATTTAACGTATGATATCAATCATGATTTTGGATATTTCCCCTTTTGGGGCAGGATGATCAATCAATCGGATACTCTGACCAGTAATACCGGGTACTATTATACCAAAGATAAGATCGTATTTTTAAGAGGAGACGTGAAACTGGTAAATCCATCTTATGAGATGAATTGTGATTCCCTACGTTATGATACTAAGAATGAAGTGGTTTATTTTATTTCACCTACAAGATTATTGTCTGATGAAAATGAGATCTATACGCGTTCGGGTTGGTACGATACACGTCAGGATTTTGCTTTATTGGTGGATCATGTGGAGTTGTACAATGAGAATCAGAAATTGACCGGGGATAGTCTTTTTTATGATAAGAATAAAAAATTTGGAATTGGCTGGAACAATATTGTTGTAACGGATACCAGCAAAGGTTATGTCGTTAAAGGGAATTATATTGAATATTCAGAGATTGGAGGTAATTCCATGGCTACGGATCGTGCTCTTTTGATCATGATCAATGCTTCTGACTCGCTGTATCTTCATGCAGACACGTTGAAACTTATGTTTGATAGTTTACAGAATCCATTACAGATTCATGCATTTAACAGAGCAAAGTTTTATAGTTATGATATGCAGGGTGCATGTGATTCAATGGTTTATATCATCAATGATTCCACCCTTACGATGTATTATAACCCTGTCCTTTGGTCTGGGGAGAATCAGTTAACAGCAGATACGATACGATTTACGATACTGGACTCGATACATACCAAACTGGAATTGTGCAAAGCGGGTTTTATTGTTTCCTCTTTATACGAAGATACGGAGTTTAATCAGATTAAAGGTGCTTTTATTGTTGGGCTAATAGAGAACAATAAGTTGATTCAGGTTGATGTTGTCAACAATGCGGAGTGCATTTATTATATTGTAGATGAAGATACGGCATTGATAGGGATCAATGTATCGTTAACATCAGAGATGAAGCTTTTGTTTACGGATAATAAAATTGATCGGATCCATTATTACAATAAGCCTGATGGAAAGATATATGCAGATGCACAACTGAAGAAAGAGGACCGGTTGTTACGCGATTTCAGATGGTTGGCAAGATACCGGCCAATAGAGATTTCCGATATTTTTCATACCCCAATGCCGAGGTTTAAGCAGGGGCAACTATCTGAGCCAGCTTTAAATACAGATCAGTGAAAATCAGATTTGAGTTTCCGTTTCTTTCAATATGATAAATGGCGCTATTACATTCTGATAGAATCAGAGATGAATTCTTTAGAGTGATTACCTTATTAAAGTTTGCAATCATCCGTTTCTCTTCATGAGTTGCTTTTACCAGAGTATCGTTACCGGTTGTGGAAAGGAGGATATTCCTGAAACAACGGATCATATATCGAATAAACGATTTTTGTTCTTCCCGACCTTTTGCGATGATATCATTAAAGATCTCTTTCACATTCATAAAGTTGATCTGATCATTTGGTTTTTTATAAGCTAGAGCAATAAAACTATTGCAAATGGTTTCAAAATGGGTCAACATCTCTTTTAATTGCACTCCTTCATTGATCAGGGTGATTGCTTTATTATAGTTTCCATCACAAATGGCAGCGATATCCTCAGCTTTTTGTTCGGAGATATTGTAATCTTTAATCAGTTGATTTATAATTGTTTGAGTGTTTAATTGAGGGATTTTCACCAGTTGGGTCCGGGAAAGGATTGTTGTTAGGATTTTTTCCGGATGTTCAGAAAGCAAAATAAAGAGGGTTTTGTTTTCTGGTTCTTCGAGTGTTTTTAGGAGTTTAGGAGCAGCAGCATGATACAAGCGGTCTGCACTCCAGATGATATATATTTTGTGTCCACCTTCGAAAGAGCGGGTGCTATTTTGATTGATGATATTGGAGCAATCGCGAATGTTGATGCTGGCTTGTTTGTTTTCCCCATCCAGCTCTTTGAGCCAGTCATCAATGTCGATGTGGTAGTTATTTTTAAATACAAACTCCCGGAATGGCTGGGCAAACTGGAGTGAATCGGGATCTTTTTTGATGGTTTTTGAGATGCAATTTGGAAAAATGAGATGCAAATCGGGGTGAGCTAACTTTTCAAATTTCTGACAAGTGGGGCAAATACCACAAGAATCGTGATCTTGTTTTTTTTCGCAGGATAAGTATTGTGCATAAG
>JAEWUL010000023.1 GCA_023459435.1 Bacteroidota bacterium | reverse complement strand
AGTCAAAACAAATCTGACAATCTCAATGCCGGCAATATTGACATTTAAGTATATGATACTGTCCATTTTATTGACAAAAAACAGGTTGCATTCCCCCTCATTCCCTTTATACGAATAATGGGCTTTGGCTCTGTAACTAACCCAGGAGTAAGGATAGTTTGTTAATGAAGAAAAGTTTTCATAAGATAATGGTATCATAGTGTCCTGCAATTTGATCTGAGATGATAGAGTATCTGAACCATGGCTGGATTCAGAAGTCTTTTCTGTTACAAATTTGCCAGGGGAACATCCCAATAAAGAGATCATCGCCACAAAAATAGCGATGATCTGTATTTTCTTTTGGATTGAACATCCAATTTTTTCAATATTTTTTTGAATCATATTTTATCGGATCAAATTTACAGATCCTTCATATCTTTTTGGATTACCATCCATATCCTGAGTCGTAATGATGTAAATATACACTCCTGCAGGAGCTTTCGTTCCATCGTTATTCAGTCCATCCCAATAATCGAATGGTGTTTTGGATCTGAAAATCAGATTGCCAAATTTATTATAAATACTCATGTCAAAGAAATCTGGGTCAATACCTTCACCACCCGTATAAAAATAATCGTTGATCCCATCACTATTAGGTGTAAATGCATTAGGAGCGTAGAAGAAGTATGGAACTTCAACCGTTACAAACTGACTGATTGAATCGGTACAACCCTCTTCGGTTTCAACAGTTAAAGCTACCTTGTATTTTCCCGCACGTGTATATATATGTACAGGAGCTTCTAAATCGGAAATATTATCACTTGGGATTGCATATGAGTCTCCAAAGTTCCAACTGTAGTAATCTGCTAACTGGGACAAATTCACAAAACTGATAGGGCCCTCTCCGTTTTCAACATATACATGTGGAGGATTGGGGGAAAATGCTGCAGTTGGTTTTTCAAATACAGTTACAACAATGGTGTCTTTGGTAATACATCCAATATCAGTTGCCACATTCACAGTATATTCAGTAGTTGAAGATGGAGATGCCACAATTGACTGTGTCGTAGCGCCCGTATTCCACGAATAGGTCCCCACTGCATTCATTACAGTCAGTGTAGTTCGCTCCCCTTCACAAATGATTGTGTCTCCTACAATAAGAGGAATCTCTAATTCAGGTACCTGTACCGTTACCGTATCAAAATTTTCACAAGAGTTTTCATACGTAACAATAACATTATAAGTTGTGGTTACATCAGGGTTGACAGTTAAAGTTTGAGTTGTTCCTATTAGTGTAGAACCAACATACCACTCAAATGAGGCTAATTTGGATTCATCGGCAGCATTGACTGCATGCACTGTAACATCCACAGGATCACCAGGACAAACAGATGGAACAGAAGATGTAGCATTAATGGGTGGTAAATTTAAAATGGCTTTTGTAGTATCATAAAATGTATAGGTGATTCCACTGGATGTCTGGTACTCTAATACAGCGATGTAATCAGTCGTTTCTGTAGGGGATACAGAAATATATCTTTTATCCTGATTTGTATTGGGAATCTCATTGGCAGCAATAACACTGTTTTTATACCATTTGATGGTATAATCAGGAGCTGCAATCGGGATAAACCTCCACGCTTCATGATGTGCAGTCCATGTACCTGTGTTTCTGCCAGGAGGTACAATCGCCTGATTACCCCCTGCATTTAATAATCCTAAAAGGCCGCTTCCATCATTAAAAGTTGTACAAACTGTTCTGTCTTGAACGTATACATCAATAATATTACTACCTTCATACAATACAATCTGATACGTAGACAAATTGTCAGAAGTACAGCTAAATAATGGGAGTCTGTAAAAAGAGAGTACAAAGGTTCGACATGGATATTCCCCTTGGTGTCCATAATAAACACCGTAATTTGGAACTGATGATACCCCCGGATGGGTGTCTTGTAATACTCCAAAAACAGAGTTTTTATAGTTATAACTTTGGTTATTCGGATTAGTTATTTCTGGCATAAAATAAAAATTTTGACTAGCAATATTGGGTATTGTGGTATTAAACCTATACCCTGCTGGTCCATAAGGAATATTATTGAATGTTATAAATCCATTTGTTGAAGGGACACAATAATCGTAATTGGTACCATAAAAAGCAAAACTGAATGGTTGAGATGATCCAACAGGAGTTAGTGGTTTTGGTCCTAAATAATTATCATCTACACCTGAGGGAACCTGAGTCAAGTCGGAACTATAATATGGAAAGGGAGGATTGTATGGAATAGATTGAATCATATAGTCATTGGTGAGCTTGCCGGGGGCATTGATTTCTGCCTTCAATATGATCATAGGATTCAAACAGTTCACTTCAAACTCATCAATAGATACAAATGGCCCATCCGTATATTGCCCCAATTCAACTTTAGGACATGCAGATTCAGTCACATCCTGTTCGTAAATCTCTGGTATACACGAAATTTCAAATTTAAAACCGACGCCTGTTGATGTGGTTATAAATCTAAAACTCATCGTATTGCCACTGGAAATCAATACTTCAGGTGGTATATATCCATCTTTAAAATATCCTATACGTCTGGCATTTGGAGCATCATAAATCAGATTTCCATCAAAAATCTCCAATACATTGTTTCCCACACTAAAATTGATCCGCTGTGCCTTAACATGCGTCCCTAAATTTGATTTGATCACAAAAGTATTATTCTCTCCAGCAGCAAAATTCCCTGTCGGACCACCCGAATCGTATAAAAGGGCATTACAGGTGCTTACTTCAGTGGATATCATATTATTGGACAAGTTATACACGTATGGTGTAGTGAAAAAAGGTGCATAAGATGCTATCCACCCTGCATTTAATCCGTTTAAGTCTGCAATTCCATCAGAATAAAAAACAAAAGTTACAAATTTACTGGTTGTTGTAAACTGTCCCGGACTGTTCACAGAGTTATATGCTCCAATTAAAGTGGAACTGGTGTTCGGTCCATCATAAATAAAAAGGGTGTCACCATGCCCTAATGCAAAGAATGTAAAGTTGAATTGAAGAAAACTGGTTCCCCAGGTTGCTCCTCCATCAAATGTTTCATTTACTGCTGATTGTACAAATAGAGTTTGAGAACCTTGAGTGGTTGCAGGATAGTTTCCGGTAGCACCACCCTCATCATAGAAAATACCTTCATCTGTGATGCTCTCATTTCCATGTTGCATAATCAGATTTTGGGCTACTAAAGGGTTGTAATTTAACCAGTTTATGAGTAAACCTATAGCGCAAAATAAAACAATTTTTTTCATATCAGTACAAACTTTTCTTTAACAGATGCAAAAATATAAAAAAAGTTGCCTTCTAGACCAAGTTTTATCCTATTTTTGCAAAAAAAATAGATCATGGCAAAGAAAATTTTAGTTGTTACAGGTGGAGGTGATTGTCCCGGTTTAAATGCAGTGATTCGTGCTATCGTGAAAAGTGCTGAATTAGACGGAGGTTGGGAAGTGATTGGTTGTATCGAATCGTATAACGGATTGCTGAAAGATGATGTTGAAATTGTTACCCTAAAAGAACACGATGTAGCAGGTATTCATGTGATAGGGGGTACCATTATTAAAACAACCAACAAAGGGGGGCCCTTTCATTTTCCAATCCAGCAACCTGATGGTTCCTGGATCGAAGTGGATCGTTCAGAACTTTTCAAAAAAAGATTGGAAAGTCTTGGTATTGATGCCATTATAAGTATAGGAGGAGATGGATCCCAAAGGATCTCTTTGCAACTGGCTCAACTTGGAATCAATATGGTTGGAGTGCCTAAAACAATAGATAACGACTTGTCTTGTACTGATTTTACCTTCGGTTTCCAAACTGCTGTTCAAATCGCAACAGAAGCGGTGGATAAACTTGTAACTACTGCTTCTAGCCATAGCAGAGTTTTTATCCTCGAAGTGATGGGCCGAGATGCCGGCTGGATCGCGCTGCATGCTGCAATAGCAGGTGGAGCTGAAGTGTGTATCATTCCCGAAATACCGTATGATCCCAAAATAATCCTGGAGAAAATCGAATCTAGATATAAAAATGGAAAAGGATTCTGCAATATTGTGATCGCTGAAGGCGCTAAAGGTCTTGATGGTAAAGTTACAGGGAACGCTCCAACAGCCATTGGAGATCAACATGTGAAACTGGGTGGTGTCGGAGATAAATTAAAATATGAACTTGAAAACCTTGGATTTCAACACGATATCAGAGTGATGGTTCTGGGTCATCTTCAAAGAGGTGGAACTCCCGTAGCTTATGATAGAGTTTTAGCAACTGCTTTCGGAGTTAAGGCTTTTGAATTGGTTAAAGAACAAAAATTTAGAACCATGGTGGTTTATAATCATCCCGATATTACCTATGTTCCTTTGGATGAAGCTATTAAAGTTCCCAATAACGTAGAACCCGATACAAGCTCTTTAGTGAATACTGCCAGAAAAATTGGAATCTCTTTCGGAGATTAAAAGTGAGATCTGGTATATAACTCAAAACGCCATACATCACCCTCCTGATCTGTGAATTCATAGCGAAGTTCAGACATCGTCAGTTTTTTTATGGTGGCATCGTACATGTAATGCTCTCCAGGTAATTGAAACTCAATATTGATCATTTTTTCATTCTCTTTGAAATACCAAAATCCCTGATTTGACTGTCTGATGTTTCCATTTACAATAGCAGTAACTGACATCATACTGTCAAAATAAAAAGTGTAATAAGTACCGGGAGTATGAGCAGATAATTCAGAAGTGGTGATCTTTTCACCGTTTTTATATACGTTTACGAGTTCCCAAACTCCTGCAATTCTCGTTTCCGCCTCCCTTAAGCTGATAAACGG
>JAEWUL010000022.1 GCA_023459435.1 Bacteroidota bacterium | reverse complement strand
ATAGCATGTTTGTCAAGCGCAACGGTTAAATATCTCATGATTTTTTCATCACGACGATATTGTAGTTCGAACTCAGCAACTACATTTGGTTCTGCTTTAAATTCAAAAAGGTGGTAGAACCCTGTTGATTTTTTTTGGATAGCATACTCTAATCTACGTAAGCCCCAGTTCTCCTGGTGAATAATCTCAGCACCTTTCTCGATGAGAATATTCTCGAATTTTTTTACCGTTTCCTTCATCTGTTCATCAGACAAAACGGGAGTCATAATGAAAACGGTTTCGTACTGTTTTAACATAATTTTTAATTGTTTAATTTTTAAAACTTTTAATTATTTTTAGGGCGGCAAAATTACAAATTTATTTTGAATAATGCAACCTTTTTCCTGAAAAAAAATCCAAAATTAAAAAGTGCCCTTTTTTTGTACTTTTTTTAAGTTCAACATATTGGTCGGAGGCATATCTAATCCATTGATACTCTTTTGTGTAAATCGGATAATCTGATCATAAAACAACACTACAACAGGGGCATCCTCCATCAACAATGAATCGAGTTGTGTGTAGTAGTTATTCCGTTCTTTCTCGTCAATTATTTGCTGTGATTTCTCAAAAATCTGATCAAATGTGCTATTCTGATAATGGGTATAATTGGACCCCTGAGGTTGGAAATTTTTGGAATAAAATAACGACAAATAGTTCTCTCCATCCGGATAATCGGCAATCCATGAACCTCTGAAAAAAGGAAGTTGATAATTGCGCATCATTTGTCTTTGTTGGGCGGCCTGTTGCACATCTAACTTGATCTCAATACCCAATTTGCTCAATTCATGTTGCATATATTGGGTTAAATCTAAATAGGCCGCTGACACAGATAATTGGATGGGTGGCAGTCCTTTTCCTCCGGGGAATCCTGCTTTTTTCAATAACTCTGCCGCTTTGATCGGATCGTAATGATAACCTTTAACCCGTGATGTATCAAAAGAGGGGATCCCTTTAGGAACAAAACCGGAAGAACCGGCATAGCCAATCCCATTTCGTAAATAACGGATCATTTTTTCCCGATCAAATCCGTAATTGATTGCTTGTCGCACCTCTTTGATCAGCAGTGGATTGTTTTTATTGTTGTTTTTATCCAATAACAGAAATCCTAAATATTCAGTATTCAAATAGGGTCCGGTTTGTAATGTGATCTGATCTTGATATTTAGGATTAAGTTTCCCCTCTTTGGTCAAGAGTGCATCTTTGTAACAAGGGTCAATCCCCGACATAAAATCGAGATTCCCTTTCATAAACTCCATAAACATCGCTTGCTTATCGATGATAAATGAGATGGCAACACCATCCAGATAGGGCAATTGATTCCCTTTTTCATCTTTCTCGAAATAGAGTGGATTTTTACGAAGTACCAGTTTGATCCCTTCCTCCCACATCTGGAATTGGAATGGACCGGTACCTACCGGATGTTTCCGAAACTCTTTTCCATAATGTTCTACTACTTCTTTAGGAACAACGGAACAATATTTCATAGCTAGAATCGACAAAAACGGAGGAAATGGGGCTTTAAGCTTGATTTCAAAAACGGAATCATTAAGCGCTGTAAAAGAGGGTTTCCCTTTAGAATCTCTGTCCACTTGTGCAAAGATCCAGGCTCCGGGGGAAGCCACTTCAGGATCGAGGATTCGGGAGAAGCTATACACAAAATCTGCCGCAACCACTCTCCTTTTCCCTTTAAATGTATATTCGTGACTATCATGAAAATAAACATCATTGCGTAAAATAAAAGTGTATTGTTTTCCATCTTCAGAGATGCTCCAGCTTTTAGCAATCATGGGGATCACTTGCAGATTCTCATCCAGATCTACCAATCCGTTATAGAGCATATTACAGGGCCACAAAGCTGCCTGACCGGAGGCATAAGCCGGATCAAGTGACTGAATACCAACCGATTCATTATACTTAAAAATTGCTTTATCTTGATTATCATTTTTATGATTACAACTCACAACGAGAAGCAATCCAAATATAAAAATTGATAAATGATAAAAGAATCTTGACATTTATATAAATTAAGGTGCAAAAATACGAAATAATAAGCTAATGTGCTAATAAGCAAATGTGATCGTAATATATTCGGCCATTCCCGGCATATAATGTCTAAAGTCTAAAGACGAGTGAGTTATGAAGAGAAACAATATTATTCGCGCATTCGCGGCTTAATTATAAAAACAATGGAACGCGGATGCTTCGCATTACGGATTTATACGGATTTAGTTTATCCGCATTTGAAAATTCGTTTTATTTGTATTGTATAAGAAAACAGCAGATCCACAGTGTTGTGAAATTGAAATATCATGACACATTAACACTGTGAAACATCGTTTAACACTGTGAAACTCTGTGTTCAATTTTTATTCGCGCATTTGCGGTTTATAATGTCTAAAGTCTATGGTCAAAAGTCTAAAGGCGTGGAAGTTATGAAGAGGAACAATATTATTCGCGCATTCGCGGCTTCATTATAAAAACAATGGAACGCGGATGACACTGATGCTTCGCAGTACGGATTTAAAGGATCTTTTTTCTATGATTGAAAATTAGTTCCAAAAAAAAGACACATTTTAAAGTTTTTACAAAGAATTTTTTAACAAAATTTGCAACTAGCTGATTATCAAAATAAAAAAAATGCAAGAAAAAATTAAAAAAATGAGCTTT
>JAEWUL010000021.1 GCA_023459435.1 Bacteroidota bacterium | reverse complement strand
ATATAGGAATAGGAGGGAGGGAGATATTGTCCGATAAAAGTAAAAAACAATCCGGTTGCAGAGATGATATTTAAAAATAAAATGATCACCTTAAAAATTTTCAGAAAGTTTATTTTCTTTTTTTTCTTTTTAGCCATTTTATTTTTTTTGTTTAAATAGAAAATCCTTTTCCTCTTTTGTTAGTGAATCGTATCCATTTTTTGAGATTTTATCCAGGATGGAATCAATTTTTTTCTCATTTTCCATTTTTCGGGTATTATATTCTTCATCAGAAAGAGGTCTTTCGTTATAAGTATAGTTTTTTGAAGTTGCATATTTCATTTTCTTTCCTTTTGAAAAATTAAAACGTGGGATTTTAATATTGCATTTTAAATAAAATAGAACCGATGAAACTCCGTATAAAACTCCTCCGATATGAGCCAAATGACCACCAGCATTATTCCCTTGAATGCTTAAAATGTCCATAATGACAAAAAAAACAGTAACCCAAATTAATTTAACAGGTCCAATGAATAGAAGATTTATTTTATGGTTTGGCCGGTATGTAGTAATAGCAGCCATAATAGCCATAATACCACCGGAAGCACCCATTGCATAAGAGCCAGCATAAAGAGCATCACTAAAAACAGGGAAATAGTTGTAGGAGATCATATAAAGAAGATTTCCAAAAATTCCACCTGCAATATAGGTGATTAAAAGGTGTTTTTCCCTGATAAACTGTCTGAAAATACCCCCAACCACTGACAACATGATCAGATTGAATAAAATATGCCAGAACTTCACATGAAAAAAGATGGATGTAATGATAGACCAGGGCTGGTAGACTAAGGTTTCAAAAGAAGCAGGACAGGAGAGGATGTGGATCGATTTTTGAAGAAATAAATGGGCTACATCTGTTTGTTGAAACAAAAAGCCGATCAGTAAAACGACAACTTTAAAAACAATAAATAGGAGATAAACGGCAATATTGATCAGAATTATTTTTGTTAAAACGGAACTCATTGAAAAATAGGTTCTCAAGAGTTGTTTCCAATTGAATCGGTTGAACTGAAAGGGAGATTGTTGAAAATACATGATAAAGGGAGTAAAGTTTTAATAAAGTGTTCTCTTTTTTTTCCAATAAATAATTAGAATCAATCCAAAAAGCATTCCTCCCAGATGGGCAAAGTGGGCAATACCATCTGAAGTTCCTGTAACACCATAAAGCAGTTCCAGAGCTCCATAAATGATCACAAACCATTTTGCTTTTATGGGAAAAAGGAAATAGATATACAACAGCGCATTGGGAAATAACATTCCAAAAGCAAGCAAAATTCCAAAAACGGAACCGGAAGCTCCAATGATATTAAATGAATTTAAGAAACTATCCTTGATATTAACCGTTGCAATGGATAGTTCGTTTAAACTATCCGGATTTGCCTGTAAAACCATTAGGTTATTCTGAAGAACAGATTTAATTCTGATAGATTGTACATTTTCAGCCAGATTTTGATAGTTCTGAATGGTAGGATTTTCTAAAAAAAGATTAAATAATGCAACATCCTGGTGGATTTGAAAATAGATGATTATATAATGAATGATTGCAGCTCCGATACCTGTAATTAAGTAATAAACAAGAAATTTCTTGCTGCCCCATAGATTTTCAATAGCAGCGCCAAACATCCAGAGGGAGAACATGTTAAAGAATAAGTGACCAAAATTACCATGCATAAACATGTAGGTAAAGATCTGCCATATTTTAAAATGGGGAGCTTCCAGGTAGTGTAGTCCAAAATGGAGGTCCATATCGATACCTCTTGGTAAAAGTATTACTTTAGCAACGTAAAATAACCCATTGATAATCAATAGATTTTTAACAACAGGTGGTAAAATGTTATAACTTCCTAGTTCAATTCTTTCGTTCATAAAATCTTGTTATAAAATAATCTGCAAAAGTACAAAAAAAAGGTAAAAGGCGAAATCTGAAGCGTAAATGAAAAGTCGAATACAAAAACATACAAGAAAACGAGCAATCGTTTTTTTTTGATAATTTTGCAAAACTTTTAGAAACAAATTTTAAAAAATAAAAAAGATATGAAAAAAGTGATCCACACCGAAAATGCTCCTAAAGCAATTGGACCTTACAGTCAAGCTGTTGAAATAAATGGGATGTTGTTTATTTCCGGACAAATTCCGATCAATCCTTCAACAGGAACAGTACCTGAAGGGATTGAAGCACAAACAGAACAAGTGATGAAAAATATTGGAGCTATCCTAAAAGAAGCCGGGTATAGTTACCAGGATGTTGTTAAATCAACTTGTTTATTAAGTGATATGGCGAATTTTAAAGCTATGAATGAAGTTTATGGGAAATATTATACGGAAAACCCACCAGCCAGAGCTGCATTTGCAGTGAGAGAACTTCCGATGGGCGTTTTGGTAGAGATTGAGACCATTGCTGCAAAGTAGAGGCTGAGTAGTTGAATTGTATCAAATAAATCCCTTTTAGTGAAATTAAAGTTTGCTAAGAGGGGTTTTTTTATTGGGAAAATCTGTAACTACGGAGCACAAAATGATATTCTATTAAAAAACGGGTGATGTAAAGATGATAAAAATGAATGTTTTATAAATGGCAGATTTTGAAAATATTAAAAAGTTTTCCACCCGCTTTTTAGTAGAATAGAAAATACCCACCACTTTAGTTCATTCAGAGCCCAATAACTCCATTTCTAAAATACTCGCCCACATCAGAAAAAAACACATTTTTTTACCCCATTTTTGCTTTGAATCAAAGGTTTTTTTTTGTATCTTTGTAAATTCAATGAAATTTATATAATCAACTGAAAATCAAAACTTTAATATAACTAAATTTTTCGTAAAATATGTTTGATGGAGAAAAAATTGTACAGGTAAATATTGAAAACCAAATGAAGTCTGCTTACATCGACTACTCTATGTCAGTAATCGTGTCCAGAGCTTTACCGGATGTTCGTGATGGGCTTAAACCTGTGCATAGAAGGATTTTGTATGCGATGTGGGATATGGGCATTGTATCAGGTAAACCATTTAAAAAGTCTGCCAGAATTGTTGGGGACGTGTTGGGTAAATACCACCCTCATGGTGATACAGCTGTTTATGACGCCATGGTTCGTATGGCTCAAAACTGGTCGTTGAGATACCCTTTTATTGATGGACAGGGTAACTTTGGTTCACCAGACGGAGATAGTCCCGCTGCCATGCGTTACACTGAAGCCAGAATGATGAAGATTGCCGAAGAGATGTTGGAAGATATCGAGAAAAATACGGTTAACTTTGAAAATAACTTTGATGATTCATTACTTGAACCTAAAGTTTTACCTGCTAAAATTCCAAGCTTACTGATCAACGGTTCTTCCGGTATTGCAGTGGGTATGGCTACCAAT
>JAEWUL010000020.1 GCA_023459435.1 Bacteroidota bacterium | reverse complement strand
TCTATATCCTTGAGGGTGAAATAGATTTTCGTGTTGGCGAAGAAACAATCACCATCAGCAAAGACCATTTGGTAGAGAGTCCAATGAATATTGTTCACTGTTTATCCAACAACTCCAAAAATCCGGGCAGAATATTAGTTGTCAAAGCCCCAAAGCCCCAAAGCGCAGCCAGATTATTATAAGTTTTATTTCTTTTTTGCGTTTTTAGATTGACAAGATCAAACAAATCAATTTTTTTTTATATTTGTTGATCCAAAAAAATAGAGAATGATAAATTTAAAATTGCAAAAATTATGAAAAAAAACTTGCTTTTCATCTTGGTTTTATGCTGTTC
This sequence comes from Bacteroidota bacterium, assembly GCA_023459435.1. GTDB lineage: Bacteria > Bacteroidota > Bacteroidia > Bacteroidales > WCHB1-69 > UBA5429. The sequence continues at coordinate 4,450 of JAEWUL010000020.1, read as the reverse complement.
TTTTTCAGCTTTCAGTGACACTATTGACCATGTTCAAGTTTACCTCAATGATCAATTGCTTACTCAATTTAATCCAACCAATGAGTACTATAATGTTAATATTGAGGAATCTACATTCAAGGAGTCAGATAAAATTTCTATCAAATATTATATGAATGACGGAAATGATAAAACTGTATACATCTATAATATCGTAAATCAAAAAAATCAACCATTAAACGATATTGTGACTCGCAAAAATGGATCTTCTGTGACAATTAACCGTTCTTTTCTAGGTAAAGATTTACCAATTATCAAAGGAAATGTATACTATTTTACTGTTACCAAAATTCTAAACATGCAGGAACAAGCACCCGAAAGAGTTTTAAAGATTACGTTACAATAATTCTCCCTAAAAATGATTTTATTCCAAATTGATTAAAATGTTCAGACTTTCACGGCTTTTTCTGGTTTGTTTTCTGGTTTGTATCTCCATATTCACTTTTGGCAAAACCAGATCAGAACAACCATTAAGGGTGGGCTTATATGACAATCCCCCTAAAGTGTTTGTCAATCAATCCGGGAATGCTGATGGGATTTTTATTGACATTTTGAAAGAGATTGCAAAAAAAGAAAAATTTACCATCCAATATGTTTATGGAGATTGGTTTCAATTAATGGAACAACTCAAAAATGGAGAAATCGATATTGTCCCCGATGTTGCCCTATCTGAAGAAAGAGACTCACTTTACACTTTTCATAAATTATATATCATCAATTCCTGGTTGGAAATTTTCACATTGAAAGAGCAACAAATCAACTCCATTACCGATATCAACAATCTAAAAGTGGGTGTTTTAAAGGGTTCTATTCAAGAAAATTATCTAAAAGAATCTCTGAAGTACATTTATAATATTGACTACGAATACATCGTTTACAATGATTACACACATACCATAAAAGCACTAAAAAACCACGAAGTGGATGTGATCATTGCCAATAGATTTCTGAATTATGCAGATATTGATGAAAAAAAAATGAGACCAACCGGGATTATTTTAAAACCATCTGACCTTTATTTTGCATTCCGAAAAGATATCAATCCTGATATAGTTGAAAAATTCGACAAACAGATTGCCAAGCTTAAAAATGATCCTCAATCTGTTTTTTATCAATCTTTAAATCGTTGGTTGGATCGGGATTTTAAATTTTCTATTCCCACTTATTACTATTGGTTATTTGCTTTTGCATTCCTATTCGGCATTATCATCCTGATATTTAATATTATATTACAAAAAAAAGTAAAAGAAAAAACTCTTGAATTGAAAAAAATCAATCAAGAACTGCTTTATTCCAAGATCAAAGCAGAAGAGAGTGACCAGCTCAAAACTGCATTCTTAAGAAACATTTCTCACGAAATCAGAACTCCTCTTAACGTGATTTGTGGATTTTCAAACCTGCTTACAGATCCACAAATTGATCGTCAGACGATTAAAGAGTACAGTTCTACAATTGAACGCAGTAGTGATCAACTACTCCATATTTTAACCGATATCATTACCATCTCCTCTATTGAATCAAATCAGGAATTGTTAAACTATACGCATTTCGATTTAGATCTGTTGATGAATGAAGTCAAATTATTTTTCTCTAAACAAGCTTCTGTCAAACAAATTACACTAGAATTTGAAATTTTGGAATCCGAACATGGTTCTGAAATTATTGGTGATCGTTCAAAAATACTTCAAGTGATACATCATTTCATTCATAATGCCATCAAATATACAAGTCACGGTTCTATCCGTTTTGGATATCAATTAAAAGATTATGAAGTTGAATTTTATGTAAAAGATACAGGTATTGGAATTAGTGAAAAGCAAAAACACAGAATCTTTGAAAGGTTCACCCATGCAGATTCTGAAGCTCATATCCAATATGGGGGTACTGGGTTGGGATTACCCATCTCTAAAGGGTTGGTTCAACTTATGGGTGGAAAAATATGGGTTGAATCAGAACTCAATGTGGGCTCCACTTTTTACTTCTCGATTCCACTGATGAAACCGGAAAAGTAAGATGATATTCTATTAAGAATCAATGCAATTATGATAAGAAAAAAAGGCTTCCCATAACGAGAAGCCTTTTTGATTTGATATTGAGAGTTATAGATTAGCATCCACAACCACAACCGCAACTGGATTGTTTGATTGCAGCTTGTGCTGCTGCCAAACGTGCCACAGGTACACGGAAAGGAGAACATGATACATAATTCATCCCCGCTTTGAAGAAGAACTCAACTGATGCAGGATCACCGCCGTGCTCACCACAAACACCCACTTTTAAGTTAGGACGAGTTGTTCTTCCTAAAGTAACACCAATTTTCACCAATTGTCCTACACCATCTTGATCTAATGTGTTGAATGGATCATCATTGATGATTCTGTTGTCGATATAATTATGAATAATGGCATTCACATCATCACGGGAGAAACCAAGGGTCATTTGGGTTAAATCGTTGGTTCCGAATGAGAAGAACTCAGCTACTTCTGCAATCTCATTAGCAATAATTGTAGCACGAGGAATCTCAATCATTGTTCCGTATAGATATTTGATTTCCACGCCAAATTTTGCTTCAACCTCAGCTTTAACCACATTAGCGATCTCTTTTTGGTGTTTCAACTCATTTACAGAGATGGTAAGTGGCACCATGATCTCTAAAATCGGATGGAAGCCTTCTTTCATCAATTCAGCAGTAGCTTGGAACAAAGCGCGGAATTGGGTTTCAGTAACTTCAGGATATACAATACCTAAACGTACACCACGTAATCCCATCATAGGGTTCACTTCATGAAGTGCATCGATGCGTCTTTTGATCTCTTCAAAAGGCATCCCTTTTTCAGCAGCCAACTCTCTTTGTTTATCTTCTGTTTGAGGTACAAACTCATGCAATGGTGGATCCATCAATCTGAATGTCAATGGTTTTCCATCCATAACTTTAAGTGTTCCTTTAGCAGCTTCTTTGATATATGGTTCAAGTTCATTCAATGCAGCTACACGTTCTGCTGTATTGGAAGCTAAAATCATGTTTCTTAATTTTGAAAGAGGCTGTTCACTATTTTTACCATAGAACATATGTTCGATACGGAACAATCCAATCCCTTCAGCTCCAAAATCAATTGCGTTTTGTGCATCTTCAGGAGTATCTGCATTGGTACGAACGCCCATCACTCTAAATTCATCAACGATGGCCATAAACTCTTTGAAACGTGGATTTTCAGTAGCATCCATCATCTCAATTTTTTGGTCATAAACCCATCCTTTGGTTCCGTTCAAACTTAAAAGGTCACCCTCTTTGTACTCTTTACCGGCAATTTTGATAGATCCTGTCTCTATGTTGATATGAATTGCTTCACATCCAACAATACAACATTTACCCCAACCACGAGCAACAAGAGCTGCATGGGATGTCATACCTCCGCGAGCGGTAAGGATACCATCCGCAGCACGCATACCTTCTACATCCTCTGGATTTGTTTCTTCACGAACCAAAATACATTTTTTGTTAGCACGGTTATACTCAATAGCTTTTTCACTAGTCAATGCGATAATCCCAACAGCTCCACCAGGACCAGCTGGAAGCCCTTTGGCAATCACAGGGTATCTACCTTCACTGCGTGGATCTAAAATAGGGTGTAACAGTTCATCGAGCTGAGCAGGATTTACTCTCATCACAACATCTTTTTTATCGATACGTCCTTCATGAAGCATGTCAAGCGCCATATTTAATGCAGCAACTCCGGTTCTTTTACCCACACGACATTGCAACATATATAACTTTCCTTCTTGAATAGTGAACTCAATATCTAACATATCTTTGTAAGCATCTTCCAGTCTGCAACGAATATCGAATAATTCTTTATAGGTTTCAGGCATCAACTCTTCCATAGAGTGAAGATGCTTGTTTTGTTCATTTTTAGTATCATCGTTCAATGGGTTTGGAGTACGAATACCTGCAACCACATCTTCTCCCTGAGCATTTACCAACCACTCACCATAGAAAACGTTTGTTCCAATGGCGGGGTCACGGGTAAAAGCAACACCGGTTGCAGATGAATCACCCATATTACCAAACACCATAGCTTGTACATTAACAGCAGTACCCCATTCATCCGGAATACCTTCAATACGACGGTAAGAAACGGCTTTTTTACCATTCCAGCTTTTGAATACGGCTTTGATACCACCTTCTAACTGTGCACGAGCATCATCAGGGAATTCAACACCTAATGATTTTTTCACAATTGCTTTAAAGTCATTCGCTAATTGTTCAAGTTCTTCAGCAGTGATTTCAGTATCTGATTTATAGCCACGTTCATGTTTGAATGCATCTAATTTTTCATCCAATAATTTACGAATCCCTTTACCTTCTGCAGGATCAAGTCCTTCAGCTTTTTCTATCACAACATCAGCATAC
>JAEWUL010000019.1 GCA_023459435.1 Bacteroidota bacterium | reverse complement strand
ACCTAACATACCTCCTGCAAAATCGAATTGACCTTTAGCAAGATCTCCGGGTGGAAGTTCTGAGGTTGGATAAACAAACCCATATTTCGGATCTATCATATCACCAAATGTGAGTTTGTTCCAGTCTAATGATGTTTGATAATATCCAGCTGATAATGCTAATCTTAAATTGAACTTCTTGGTCACTTTCAGCTTGAAAGAGTACATGAAGTTCGCATTATAGGTGTTAAATGTCCCTTGTCCGGCACGATCACCAAATAGTAAAATACCAATACCTCCATTGATCTTATCGAAATGTTGATCATAAGATAAAGTATAGGAAACGAATTCACCTTGAACGCTTGGCCATTGATCTCTGAAACTGGTTGCAATACGAGGGCATACATTGGTCCCTGCCATTGCTGGATTCAAATACAAAGGATTAGCATAAAATTGTGAGAAATGGGCGTCTTGCGCGCTTACCATACTATTGGTAAGGAGTAACGCCGTGGTCAAAAGAACACAAAACAGTCTAGACATATCAAAATTCAATTTTTGCGTTGCAAAAGTAATCATTTTTTTTAAATATTCGTTTCACTATTCAGTTTATATGATAATTTTTTATGATTTTTGTCGTTATTAATCAAAAATATAATTTGAATATCATTTATACAAACGCATTATGAAACATAAATCTTGGGTACTTTTTGTAATATTTTTCTCTTTTATTATCTTTTTTACTGATAGTCAGGCTCAAAATATTTCTAAAAAAGTTGTTTTTCAATGGGAAAAACCGATAAAAATCCAAAAAGATGACCATACAACGATTGAACTGATCCATTTTAAAGGTGCTGTATCCGGTCTCGGGTTTCCTACTTTGCCATACTTTTCTGAAAAGGTTTTGGTAAACGAGGATTATGATCATTACGAATATTCGGTTCAGATTCAGGAAACAACAGCAATTACCGGAGAAGAACTTTCATTGATTCCAAATCATTTTAGTCAGTCAGAAATCCAAATTCAGATTTATACAGCAGGGTTGGATCAAAAGCATTACGCTATGATCAATTTTATCCCTATTATATACAAAGGGAATGTACCACATAAGGTGATCTCCTGTAGTTATGAGATTCGGCCCAAAACGAAAAGAGTTTCAAAACGAATTCAAGGCGGAGGGAATTCAGTATTGGCAACCGGAAATTGGTATAAAATTGGGATTACTAAATCGGGAATTTATAAAGTAACCTATCAGGATTTGGTGCAATTGGGAATCCCTATTTCTAATCTATTGTCGCACAGGATCGCTTTATTCGGAAATGGAGGTGGAATGTTGCCGGAAGCAAATAGTGTTCCACGGCCTAGCGACCTTACTGAAAATGCAATCCAGGTTTTTGATGGGGGTGATGGTGTTTTTGATGAAGAGGACTACTTCATTTTTTATGGAAATGGGATTCATTCCTGGGCTTATGATTCCTCCAATAATCTGTTTTCACACTCCTATAATATATATGCCGAAAAAACATACTATTTTATTACCGTTGATCCCGGAATTGGACTAAAGAAAAGGATCACTTCCGTTGATCATTCAGCGTTGAATGAAACCGCTACCATCAATACTTTTGTTCATTATGATTTCTATGAGAATGATAAATTCAATTTTGCAGAATCCGGTAAACAGTGGTTTGATGAAGGTTTTGATATAGAATCTACAAAGTCTTACACTTTTAGTTTTCCTGAACCAGCTGGGTTACCCGCCAGAATCACTTTTTCAGCCGGGACTACCATCAGTCAGAGTTCCACTTTTTCGATCTCTGTTAACGGAAATCCACTACAGAATATGCAGTTGTATCCTATTGGCTCTTACGATTATATCGCTTTGTCAACCAAAACATATCAAGTGCCTTCAGTGTCTTCTCCAATGTCTGTCCAAATCACTTATAACAAGCCACAGGCTTCTTCAGTGGCTTATTTAGATTACATCGAAATTCAACTGTTGTGTAATCTCAAGTTTTATAGAGATCAGTTCCCATTTTGTGCACCACATGCTACAGGATCCGGTAATGTGTCTCTTTTTCAGATGAGTAATGCGAATGGATCAACCAAAATCTGGGATATTTCTAACCCTTATGAACCTATTCATTTGATCGGTCAACTCGCAGGTTCTGTGTATTCTTTTAAAACCAACACGGATCAGTTGAAATATTTTATGGCTTTTAACGGAAATTCATTTCTGAGTGTCTCCACAATTGGTAAAATCAAGAATCAGAATCTAATAGCTACTTCAGCAGTGGATATGATCATCATTTCCCATCCTGATTTTCTTACTGAAGCTAAAAGGCATGCTGAAAACAGAACCCAAAGTGATGGGATCTCTGTTTTGGTTGTTACTCCCGAACAAGTGTATCATGAATTTTCGTCAGGAGCTCAGGACCCTACTGCAATCAGAGATTATATGAGAGCGATCTATAAACAAACCGATGGAGCATATCCAAAATATCTTCTGTTATTTGGCAGACCAACCTACGACTACAGAGCGCTTGTTAGTGGAACTAAAATGTATGTTCCAAATTATCAGGTTACTAATTCTATGAATGAACTGAGTTTGGGCTCCAATGATGATTATTTTGCTTTACTGGATGATGGAGAAGGATTTAATTGTGAAGGATTGCTTGATATCTCCGTGGGTAGATTCCCTGTAACCACTGTAAGTCAGGCTACTATTTGTGTCAATAAAACAGCCCAATATGCTTCTAAAAAGAATCTGGTTTCCTACAATTCTACTCTGATTTCCAATTTTGGAGACTGGAGAAATGTGATCACTTTTGTGGGGGATGATGGCGACGATAATTTTCACATGTTTACTGTCGATGCAGGTGCTAAGAAAATAGCATCCAGATATCCTCATTTTAATATTGATAAAATTTATCTGGATGCTTTTCAACAAGTCTCTTACGCCGGTGGTCAAAGATATCCGGAAGTAAACAAAGCCATCAACAACAGAATGGATCGGGGATCACTTATTTTTACCTATGCCGGTCATGGTGGTGGAAACGGACTTGCTCACGAAAGAGTTTTAGAGATCTCTGATATCAACAAGTGGAGTAACAAATACAACCAGCCATGGATGGTTAATCTTACCTGTTCTTTTGGTTGGATTGACCGAAAAGCGGTTTCCCCTTCAGAGCTGATTTTTATCAATGACAAAGGGGGCGCTTCTGCTATGATTACTACAACAAGATCTGCATATACAGGTTCTAACTATAACTATTGTGAAGGATTGTTCAATACCTCTTTGTATGACCAGAATATGAAACCAATAACCATTGGTGAATGGAATAAATCAGCGAAAAATAGTGTAGGAGGTGCTAAATTTCCCTGGAATATGATTGTCGTACTGGGTGATCCATCTCTTCAATTGAATTTGCCTCATTATAATATCGTAACCGATTCCATCAATGGTCATTCTGCACTCCTTTCTACTGATACGATCAGAGCTTTGGATAAAGTAACCATTAAAGGTCATATTGCCGATCAGGAAGGGAATGTTTTAACTCAGTTTAATGGAAATGTTTTCCCGTCGATTTATGATAAAAAGATAAAAGTTGTAGCTCTTTTGAATGATCCGGAAGAGGCAGAAGCCCCCTTTGAGTTTGATTTGCAAAAAAATATACTTTTTAAAGGAAATGCGACCGTTAAAAATGGCTATTTCGAGTTCTCCTTTATCGTTCCAAAAGATATCAATTATTCCTATGGGAATGGTAAAATTAGCTACTATGCCCGCTCCTCAGATCAGGATGGAGCAGGCTATTTTAATCAGTTTATTATTGGTGGAATCAGTCAAAACCCCATTGATGATGACCATGGACCTGAGATCTCCATTTATCTGAATGATGAAAAGTTTGTCCCAGGTGGAATCACAAACTCTGATCCTCAACTCATTGTGAAATTGAAAGATGAAAATGGAATCAATACTACAGGAAACGGAATTGGACATGATTTAATAGCTATTATTGATGAAAATACCGATTCCCAAATCATCCTCAACGAGTTTTATCAGGCTGAACAGGATAGTTTTAACTCCGGAGTGGTGAGATATCCTCTTTATGATCTGACACCCGGTCAACACACTTTGAAAATTCGTGCATGGGATATCGTAAACAATGTTTCTGAATCTACGATTGATTTTACAGTTGTTTCTGATGATAAATTAACAATAGATCATGTGTTGAATTATCCGAATCCTTTTACAACCCGTACAGAGTTCTTCTTTGAACATAATCAACCCGGTCAAATGTTTGATGTTATGGTTCAGATTTTCACTATATCAGGGAAATTAGTCAAAACAATACACTCTTCCCAGTTTTTAGATGGAACCAGATCAAATGGAATAGAGTGGAACGGATTGGATGATTTTGGGGATAAATTAGCTAAAGGTACGTACATATATAAGATTTCTGTAAGAAATACCCAGAATGAAACCACTGAAAAGTTTGAAAAAATCGTAATCCTTTAAAATAAATATCGTATCTTTGCGTTTCTTTTGAACAAAAAACAATTATTCAAAATTTTTATGACACGAAAACTCTTTTTAATCTCACTAATTGCTTTATTTACAGTGCAATGTGGGTATTCTCAAACCGGTTTTGACTACGATAATCCTTCTAATCCATATTTTAATCCCATCACTACTGCGGTGCCATTTTTATTAATTGCTCCCGATTCCAGAGGTGCCGGGATGGGTGATATTGGAGTGGCCTCATCTTCAGATATAAACTCGCAACATTATAATGCTGCTAAATACCCATTTAATAAAAATAAATTAGGCATTTCAATGTCTTATAGCCCATGGCTCAAAAACCTCATTGGGGATATTAACCTTGCTTATGTTGCCGGTTTTATGAAACTGAATGACATGAGTGCAATTGCTATGTCTTTGAGATATTTTTCAATGGGGTCCATTCAGTTTACAGACTATTTCGGAGAACCAATTGGTGAAAGAAGTCCACATGAATATGCCATTGACTTTTCCTATTCCCGGAAATTTACAGATCAGTTTTCCATGGCAATTACACCCCGTTTTATCTATTCAAACTTAGCAACAAATATTGAAGTAAGTGGAATCGAAATGAAACCCGGTATCGCTATTGCTGCTGACTTATCCATGTTTTATGAACAAGATTTTGAATCATCAAAATATGAAAACCAAACCGTTAGAGCAGGTATAACCTTCTCTAATATCGGTAATAAAATATCCTATACCAACGGAAGTGTAAATAAAGATTTCTTACCTACTAATTTAAGACTTGGCTTGTCATATGCTATCGATTTTGATAAATATAACAGATTGACTTTACTAGGTGAAGTAGGAAAACTTCTCGTTCCTACCAATCCTGTGAAATTGGTCGATGAGTATGGAACTCCAATTCAAAACTCTGATAACTCTTATCAGTATTTTGGAAATGGTATGGATGTGAAAAATATGGGGGTTATTCAAGGATTATTAAGATCCTTCTATGATTCTCCAGGCGGATTCAATGAAGAAATGAGAGAAATCGTCTGGGCAGTAGGTGCTGAATATGCCTATAACAACTTGTTTATGGTAAGACTGGGAACTTTCTTTGAAAATAGAAATAAAGGGAACAGAAAATTTGGTGAAGTGGGTGTTGGATTCAAATATAATGTGTTTGCTATTGATGTTTCCTATCTCGTTACTTTTACTCAACTTAACCCATTAGAGGGGACTTTGAGGTTCACACTGGCTCTCAACTTTGAATCACTTTATGCTAAAGATATTAAAAAACAAGGGATTAAATAAACTTAATGAAATTTAGAGTTGGACTAGGATACGATTCACATCGGTTGGTTGATCAAAATATCAACCAATTTCCGTTTATATTAGGAGGGGTGATTGTCCCTTTTGAAAAAAGTTGCGTGGCCCACTCCGATGGAGATGTGGTGATCCATGCCTTGTGTGATGCCCTCCTCGGAGCTGCCGGTTTAAATGATATTGGAACCTATTTCCCCGATTCAGATGCCAGATTTCACAAAATCAATAGTCAGGAACTTTTGTCAGAAGTGGTTCAACTGGTTCATAATCAGGGATGGGTTATTAATAATGTAGATATAACCATCGTTTTGGAACAACCCAAACTTTCCTCCTATAAAGAGGCCATTAAAACTAATTTAGCAAGGTTGCTTCTTATCCCAAATGATACCATTGCTCTAAAGGCTAAAACAAACGAAGGCTTAGATGCTGTTGGAAAAGGAGAGGCCGTCGTTGCTCATGTTATCGTTTCAATAATAACAAAACAATAATTATACCTATGAAAAAACATTTTTTATTTTCTTTATTTTGTCTCACTATTATGGCGACATCTGCGAATCCTCAATCACCGGATAATGATCATAATCATCAATGCAAACCGGTCAAAAAAGAATTCAGTGAAGCTGAATTGAAAAACAATCCTTTACTTCTGGAATGGAACACTCCTTTTCAAACACCACCATTTGATTTGATTAAAGTGGAACACTTTATACCTGCTTTTTATCAAGCATTAGAAGCTGCTGATAAAGAGATTTATGAAATCGCAAACCAAAAGTCTACACCTACTTTTCAAAATACTATCGTGGCTCTTGACAGAAGTGGTAAACTGTTAACACGTATCTCAAATGTGTTCTTTAATTTATTGTCTGCAAATACCTCTCCTGAACTTCAAAAAATTGCTCAAGAGATCAGTCCTTTGTTAACCAAACATAGCAACGAGATCTATCACAATGTGCCCTTATTCAACAGAGTAAGTGAAGTGTATAAAACCAAAGATAAATTATCAAAGGATGAAGATAAAATGTTGGTTGAAAAAACCTATAAAGCATTTGTTAATAGTGGCGCTCAGTTGAACGAAAATGATAAAGAAAGCTACAGTACCCTCACTATGGAACTTTCTAGATTGCAGCTTCTCTTTAGTGAAAATGTATTGGCAGCAACCAACGCTTTTGAAATCATTCTCACAAAACCTGAAGAACTTAAAGGTTTACCTGAGAATGAACTTGAAATAGCTAGAGCAAAAGCCAAAGCTAAAGGAGTGGATGGGTATCTTTTTGATCTCTCTGCACCAAGTTATGGCGCAATCATGAAATATGCCGAAGATCGTACACTAAGAGAAAAAATGTTCAGAGCCTATAACTCAAAAGCATTTTCAGGTATGTATGATAATAATGGTTATGTGGTTGAAATTGTTAATATTAGACATAAAATTGCTTATCTGTTAGGATATAAAACCTATGCTGATTATGTACTCCAAGAGAGAATGGCTGAAAATCCAAAAAATGTGTATGAACTCCTGGATCAGTTGTTAGAGGTTTCCTACCCTGCTGCTCAAAGAGAGATTAAAGAGATTACCGCTTTTGCTCATCAGAATGGTTTAGATGGAGAACTACAAAGATGGGACTTCTCTTTCTACTCTGAAAAATATAAAAATAGTAAATATAATATCTCTGATGAGATGGTTAAACCCTATTTTAAACTGGAAAATGTGATTGATGGTGTGTTTGAGTTAACCAAAAAATTATTCGGACTAACATACAAAATAAATAAAAATATCCCAGTTTATCATCCTGATGTTACTGCTTATGAAGTGTATAGAAACAAAAGTCTGCTTGGTATTCTGTACCTAGACTTTCATCCCAGAGCTTCCAAAAGGGGAGGAGCATGGATGACTTCCTACAGAGAACAATCCATTGACGAAAAAGGAAACAACATAAGACCAATTGTGTCTCTAGTGATGAATTTTACACCATCTACAAAAGAGAATCCTTCATTACTTACTTATGATGAGGTAACTACATTTTTACATGAGTTTGGACACGGACTACACGGATTACTTTCTAATGTAACATACGAATCATTAGCCGGTACAAGTGTGCCCAGAGATTTTGTGGAATTACCCTCTCAAATTATGGAAAACTTTGCTTCAAATCAAGATTTTCTGAAATTGTTTGCGTATCATTACAAAACCAAAAAATTGATCCCTAATGATTTAGTAAACAAACTTAAAGAAGTAGACAACTACCTTGCCGGTTATTCTTTCTGCCGCCAGTTGACATTTGGATACTTAGATATGATGTGGCATGCCAATCCATTTGAAAATATTAAATCTGTTGTGGATATGGAAAGAGAAGCTATTGCCAAAACAGAACTACTCCCTGTAGTAGAAGAGACCTGTATCAGTACTTCTTTTAGTCATATTTTTGCAGGTGGTTACGCAGCAGGTTATTACGGATACAAATGGGCTGAAGTACTAGATGCCGATGCCTTTGCTTTCTTCGAAGAAAAAGGGATCTATAACAAAAAAACAGCAGATGCTTTTGTCAATAGTATCTTGTCAAAAGGGGGGACCAGAAAAGCAATGGATATGTACATTGATTTTAGAGGGAGAGCACCAAAAGCGGATGCTTTATTAAAAAGAAGTGGATTGAAATAATTTTTTAATACACCCTTTAATTTGCTTTGAAATTTGATCTTTTTTGTATATATTTGCGCGATCAAAAATTGAACAAAGTAAATAGTGTATAAAACTATAAATCAAATATTTATAAATATAATTTCTTAAAACAATGCAAAAAAAAGGAAACAAATACGGAACACATCGCGTGATTGAGCCGGTTGGTGTTTTACCACAACCAGCGAACAAGATTGATAACAATATGGATGAGATCTTTGATAATGAGATTTTAATAGATGTTCAGACTTTAAACGTGGATTCTGCATCATTTACTCAAATTAAAGAACAAGCAGGTGGAGATCATGAGAAAATTAAAGAGATCATGTTGGATATCGTGGCCAAACAAGGTAAACACAGAAACCCAGTTACAGGTTCAGGTGGTATGTTATTAGGTACCGTTGAAAAAATCGGAGATGCTCTTAAAGGGAAAATTGATTTAAAAGAGGGTGATAAAATTGCTACTTTAGTTTCTCTTTCTCTTACTCCATTAAGAATCGACAAAATTAAAGAGATTCGTGATTCTATTGATCAGGTGGATATTGACGGCAAAGCGATCCTTTTCGAAAGTGGTATTTATGCAAAAATCCCATCTGATATGCCTGAGACATTAGCTCTTTCTGCTCTAGACGTAGCAGGTGCTCCAGCACAAACAGCCAAACTTTGCAAACCGGGTCAAACAGTTTTGATCATCGGAGCAGGTGGAAAATCAGGGATGTTGTGTTGCTACGAAGCAAAAAAACGTGTTGGTGTTACCGGTAAAGTGATCGGTATGTGCGGCAGTGCGCATTCTGCTGAAAGATTACAAAAATTAGGGTTCTGTCATGATGTTTTTGTAGGTAATGCAAAAGATCCAGTAGCTATGATGACCAAAATTGAAGAACTTACAAACGGTCAAATGGCTGACCTAACCATCAACAATGTGAATGTGCCTGATACTGAAATGACCAGTATTCTATGTACTAAAAACGATGGAGTTGTATATTTCTTCTCTATGGCAACCAGCTTTACAAAAGCTGCTTTAGGTGCAGAAGGTGTTGGTAGTGATGTGACCATGATTGTTGGTAACGGATATACAAAAGACCATGCAGAAATCACATTGGAATTATTACGTGAAAGTAAAGAGTTACGTGATATGTTTACAGAATTGTATGCATAATCTAATCATACAAATATAAAAAAAGGCTCCCATTGGGAGCCTTTTTTTATGTAGGTAATTTTTCGAAAGATTACTTTTGATTCATTTCAGCAAAATATTTGTAAAAATGTGGAACCGTTTCAATCCCTTTAAATAATTGTTCTAATGGGAAACATTCGTTAGGAGAGTGGATGCCATCCTCTTCTAAACCAAATCCTAACAGGATCGATTTAATACCTAAAATCGATTCAAAACCGGCTATGATTGGAATAGAACCACCGCTTCTGGAAGGTAATGTTTGTTTGCCATACGTAACATTAATCGCTTTTTCAGCAGCTTTGTATGCTGGAAGGTCGATTGGAGACACATAAGCAGGACCACCATGGTGAGGTGTAACAGTAACGGTCACATAGTCAGGAGCCATCGCTTCAAAATGTTTTTTGAAAAGCTCCATAATTTTGTTATGGTTCTGATTAGGAACAATTCTCATAGATACTTTAGCATTGGCTTCAGAAGGAAGTACGGTTTTAGAACCTTCACCGATGTATCCACCCCATATACCACAAATATCAAAAGATGGTCTGATTGTAGATCTCTCTAATGTAGAGTATCCCTTTTCACCATATACCTCTTTGATGCCAATCATATCTTTGTACTCTTGTTCATCAAATGGTGCCTGAGCCATAAGGTCTCTCTCTTCTCTGGAAATTTCAAGTACATCATCATAAAAACCGGGAACAGTAACTTTCCCATTTTCATCCACCATATCGGTTAACATTTTGCATAACACATTGATAGGGTTTGCAACAGATCCTCCGAAAACACCGGAATGCAAATCGCGACAAGGACCAACCACTTTAATTTCTAAGTATGTTAACCCTCTTAATCCAATATTGATAGAAGGAACATCAGCAGCGATCATACTGGTGTCAGAAACCAGAATGACGTCTGCCTGGAGTTTTTGTTTGTTATTTTCACAGAAAGTATATAGGTTATTACTACCAATCTCCTCTTCACCTTCAATCATAAATTTCACATTACAAGGAAGTTGATTGGTTTTAACCATATATTCAAATGCTTTTGCATGAATAAATGATTGCCCTTTATCATCATCAGCACCACGGGCAAAAATTTTACCATCTATAATTGTAGGCTCGAAAGGGGGTGTTTTCCAAAGGTCAAGAGGTTCAACAGGCATCACATCATAGTGCCCGTAAACCAAAACTGTTGGCGCTTT
>JAEWUL010000018.1 GCA_023459435.1 Bacteroidota bacterium | reverse complement strand
GGTTGTGGATGTTTTAACTCCTGACTATCATGTGATTGCCAGGTTTCAAGGGGGGCCAAATGCCGGTCACACCTTGGAATTTAATGGAATCAAACATGTATTACACATCATCCCATCCGGAATTTTTCATGATGATAAAATAAATATTATTGGGAATGGAGTTGTTATCGATCCCATTATTTTTAAAAAAGAGATTGAAGATTTAATCAAGATGGGATCAAATCCGTATCAAAATTTGTTGATATCCAAGAAAGCACATCTCATTTTACCAACTCATAAATTGTTAGATGCCGCTTTTGAATCGAAGAAAGGGGATCAAAAAATTGGTTCCACTTTAAAAGGGATAGGTCCAACCTACACGGATAAAACGGCACGCCTTGGGATGAGAGTGATTGATGTTTTGTCATCTGATTTTGAAAAGAAATTTGAGAAACTCATTGACAATCACAAAGATCAATTGGACAAAATGGGGTTTGACTACAGTGATAGGTTACCGGTTATGCAAAAAGATTGGATAGAATCTATTGAAACGCTTAAAAAATTTACTTGTATTGACAGTGAATATGAAGTGAATCATTATTTGAATGAAGGGAAACCTGTATTGGCTGAGGGGGCTCAAGGAACTCTTCTAGATGTTGATTTTGGATCCTATCCATTTGTAACATCTTCCAATACTGTGGCTGCCGGTGCTTTTACCGGCTTAGGTGTTGCACCTTCCAGATCAGGGAAAGTGATTGGTATTGTGAAAGCGTATTGTACCAGGGTTGGAAGTGGTCCATTCCCTACAGAATTATTTGATGAAACAGGCGAAAAGTTACGCAAACAAGGATTTGAATTTGGTGCTACAACCGGCCGTCCCAGAAGATGTGGCTGGCTCGATCTGGTTGCCCTCAAGTACTCCGTAATGGTAAATGGGGTCACAGAAATCGTTCTTACGAAAGCGGATGTGATGAACAATTTTGATACCATCCGGATTTGTACTGCATACCGAATCAATGGAGAGGTAACTGATCGATTCCCTGCAGATACAACTACCATTATTGAACCTGTATATCAGTCATTTAAAGGTTGGAATTGCAATATTACTGAGATCCATAACTACGAAGATCTGCCTGAAACCTTTAAAACCTATATTGACTTTATTGAAAAAGAAACAGGTGTAAGAATCTCTATAATCTCTACAGGGCCTGACAGATCAGAAACGATTATCAGATAACTATGAAAAAATCGGCTTTATATCTGATCCTTTTACTTATTGGCTTTGCCATACTTTTTTCAGCGTGTCAGCCGAAAATATATGGACAAGTGAAGCGAAAAAAAAATCGGAAATGTGGTTGTGAACTGGTACAGCCCAACCCTACAAATTTATGTGCTCTTCCTGAAAAAATGGATTGAAAATGAAGAATAACAACGCTTTGTCTTTTATTTTTCTTCTGTTTGTATTCATCTCTTGTCAATCGAATCAAAACAAGGTGGATTTTTCCGGGCATATCAACACGAATACAGAATCTGAGATCTCATTGTATCAAGTATTCCCTAACAATGAGGTTCTTATCGATTCTTCCCCAATCAAAAATGGCAGATTTCGTTTAACCGGGGAGATCAATTCCGAAGGTCGTGACCCCTCTTTTTATAAACTGGTACTTTCTAAAACCAATTTTATTCTTACAATCGCTTCCCCTGGAGAAAAACTTGTTTTTAATATTGATTCAGCCATAATGGTAAAATCTTATACGGTTAAAGGGGGAAAAGATGCTGATCTGATGCAACAATTGAACCATCAGCTGAAGTTATTTGGTGACTCTGTTCTTGCTTTAGAACAGATCTATTTTAAAAACCAGTATAATGACTCTGTAAAAAGTGGTATCGAATCCACTTATATGGATTATATCAATAACCACAAGGTCTTTTTAAGTCAATTTATTGAAAAAAACCCTCATAGTTTATCCACATTAACTGCTTTTTATCAGAAATATGGACGTAGAACTTTTTTCCCTGAAAAGGAGAATATATCTTTACTTCGAACTATTATTTCATCTTTAGAATCAAAATATCCCAACAATAAAGATGTAATCTATATCAAAAACAGAATAGAACGTATCACAACCACTGAAAATTGATCTTTTTTATGGTCTTACATGGTTGATAATCACATTTTCATCCAATCCTCTATAGTTAATAACCTGAATAACTGTTTGATCTTTTAGAAATAAAATGGTAGGGAAAGAGCCATACACAGCCTGAATAACCGGTATCGGATCTTGGTATGAATAGAGATGAAACTGATCAATTTCTGTTTCAATCTTAAACTTCTCTACCCCTTTTTGATCTCCTAAAATGATAATTTTCAGTTTATTGGGATTCAAATTATTTTGATTGAAAATATATGCAAATTTTTGAATGCTCAATTTACAAAATTTACAACCCGGAATAAAGATAGCGATCATATGATTTCCATGTATCTCATTCATATCCTGAAGAGTAGAGTCAGAAAGGATCGTTAATAAAGCTTCCTCGATGACTTTGCATTTTGGGTTAAACAGGGCATCTGGCGGAACTACAATAAAAGTTAGAGAAATGGTAACCAGTACGATTCCAGATGCGATCCAACGGGAAAACTTAAAAGTCGATTCTTTCTGTTTTTGAATAAGAATCAATAACCCGATGATAACACCATTTTTGATAATCGATTCCACCGGATTGATCTCGATAAAACTACCAAAACAATGACAATTGGCATCATTTCTGAAAAGCGCAGTATAGATGAGAAAAAGCGTGAAACCAATCATGGTGAACATCGTTAACCACCATGTTTTGGAATAGTATAATTTTAAGATCAGAAAAAAGCCCAGTATAAATTCCGCAGATATCAATAGTCTGGACAACAAAGAGGTCAGAAAAAAATTAAAAAACCCGAATGAGTATATATACAATTCAAAATGATCAATGGATAATAATTTCAGTATAGCTGACGCGATAAAAACAACACCAATAATAATGCGAAAGATCATTTTTAAGTTTTTCATATTTTTTTTTATAATCCTTTTGGAATTGAGTTTATTAATTGTTTGGTATAATCTGTTTGAGGGTTAAAATAGATCTGATCTGCATCATCCAATTCAACAATAAGTCCATTTTGCATGACAGCCATACGATCCGACATAAATTTAACAACAGAAAGATCATGAGAAATAAAAAGATAGGTAAAATGAAAATCTTGTTTCAACTCGTTTAACAAATTGAGAACCTGAGCTTGAACAGAGACATCAAGCGCTGAAACTGATTCATCACAGATGATCAATTCAGGGTTTACCGCTAACGCTCTGGCAATAGAGATTCTTTGACGTTGCCCCCCTGAAAACTCATGTGGATAGCGATAGAGATGATGTTCCTGAAGTCCTACCCTTTCCAGTAGTTCAATTGCCTTTCTTTTTCGCTCTTTTGGATTATCAAAAATTCGATGGACCTTCATAGGCTCCGTAATCATTGCTCCAATTGTAAGTCGTTGGTTTAATGATGAATATGGATCCTGCAAAATGATCTGCAACTCTTTTCTGATCGATCTCAACTGAGAATTTGATAACGTTCTCAGATTTTTCCCTTTAAAAAAGATAGCCCCAGAAGAGGGTTCAATCAGGCGGATCATAGAGCGACCCAATGTGGTTTTACCACATCCGGATTCACCAACAAGACCTAATGTTTCTCCCTTGAAAATTTCAAGATTAATATCTTTAATGGCATGAACATAGGCTCTTTTTTCAAAGAGAGATTTTTTCCGAACGGGATAGATCTTATTGAGGTTTTCAATTCTAATATAGGGTTCTTGGTCATATAATTTCTGATGGGAGAACACCCTCTCCTCTTTTGTTACAACAAGGTTATTGATCAGATCCCCCATTTCAACTGAAGTTCCATTTTGAGATCCTTTCAGGAAATCGTCGACGGTAGGGAGCAGTTTCAGTCGGATATTGAGTGGAGGTCTACAAGCAAGTAACCCTTTGGTATAAGGGTGTTTCGGATTTTTAAACAAAGACGCTACAGAACCTTGTTCCACAATTTCACCTTTAAAAAGGACCAGCACGGTATCTGCTATTTCAGCCACAACACCAAGATCGTGGGTGATAAAGATCACACTCATACCATTCTTGGCCTGAAGTTTTTTAATCAACTCCAGAATCCCTTTCTGAACGGTAACATCAAGGGCTGTAGTGGGTTCATCGGCAATAAGGATATCGGGATCACAGCTCATAGCCATGGCAATCATCACCCTTTGTTTCTGACCACCGGAAAGCTCGTGGGGGTAGGAATCAAAGATCTTTTCAGGTCTGGGCAACATCACTTCATCAAAAAGATGAATAACCCTTTTATATGCTTCTTTTTTAGAAATGGGAAAATGAAGTCTCAACGCTTCCATGATCTGCTCTCCACATTTGATAACCGGGTTCAGTGAAGTCATCGGTTCCTGAAAAATCATAGCGATTTTCTTTCCCCTGATTTTTCTCATATCATGAGATTCGGCACGAATAATATCACAACATTGATTGGAAGCTGGATCTTGAAAAAAGATTGCACCCCCATTCCATTGGGAAACTTTCTCGGGAATTAGTTTCATAATAGAGAGGGCGGTTACCGATTTCCCTGAACCCGATTCTCCTACAATACCAATCGTTTCCCCTTTTTTAAGAGAAAAAGTGATCCCTTTTAAAATCGGTTTCCAATCATCATCCGATTTTAAATTTAATTTTAAATCCTGGACTTCGAGAATCGTCATGTTCGTTCGTGTTTCGCTGCAAAAATAATATTTATCGTTGATATTTGAGTTAAAAATCAAAATTTAATGTAACAATCTGTTCTGTATTAAAATCAACTTTAAAAAAGTAAGATTGATGACCATTAGTCACTCCAACAATATCTGCCTGAAGTGTTTTATTGTATCGACCCACCTGTTCCACAACGGACTGATCAATTTTCACATGTGACGCTTTACACTCAATTACAAGCAATGGTTGTCCTTCATTATTAAACACTACAATATCATAACGTTTAGACATTCCATTGACTATTAATTGTTTTTCTATACCAATCAAAGCAGGAGAAAACCCATGCTTTTGAATTAGTCGTTGAATACAATATTGTCTTACTTTCTCTTCATCGGTTAACACCACCCATTTTTTTCTGATGGGGTCAAAGATCTCCGTTTTGCCGTTTATTTCACGAACTTTAGTCATTTATTAAGAATTAGTTTGCCACAATAAACAGATACCGGTTTGTTTTTGCTGGAACCAATCGGAGCGTTATAGGTACAAATTTCTAGAACGCTTCAAATTCCATCATAAATCCTATTCATTTCCCTTGAAATAGTGCACAGCATTATCGAAAATATTCTGTACTTTATTTCCGGAAATATTTTTATATAAGTGGGTGCCTTTACGTTCGCTATGTCCCATTTTCCCCAGTATCAATCCACAGGGGGATACAATTCCCTCAATAGCAAACATCGACCCATTAGGATTGTGAGGTTCCATCATTGTGGGATTCCCATCAAAATCACAATATTGGAATGCAACTTGACCTTTACGGAAAAGTTGTTCCGCCATTTCAGAAGAGACAACAAATTTACCCTCCCCATGTGAGATTGCTACCTGATGTACATCACCGGTTTGGAACGAACGTAACCAGGGTGAATTAGTGGAAGTGACCACAGTTTTCGTGATATGAGACAAGTGACGATTGATATCATTTCTGTATAATGTGGGGTCTTCCGGTTTCACAGATCCAATCTTAGCATAAGGCAGTAATCCGGATTTTACGAGAGCCTGGAATCCATTGCAAATACCAACAATCAAATGTTTTTTAGCCAACAATCTTTCGATAGCGCCTTTGATTTTTTCATTATTGATC
The DNA here is from genome assembly GCA_023459435.1 of Bacteroidota bacterium. Taxonomy (GTDB): domain Bacteria; phylum Bacteroidota; class Bacteroidia; order Bacteroidales; family WCHB1-69; genus UBA5429. The sequence continues at coordinate 590 of JAEWUL010000018.1, read as the reverse complement.
ACATTGGCAATAAATTTACCACTACCATCCGGTTCATCACCGGAGCTAAATCCGCCACTGAAAGCTAAAATATGGGCCTCATCAATCAATGCTGTCAATTGTTCTATAGATTCATTGATCATGGTTTCATTGAGGTTTTTAAAAACAAAAATTGTTGTTTCTGCACCTGCTTGTTCAAATGCTCTGGCAGTATCATAATCGCAGTTTGTCCCTGGGAATACCGGTAATACTACTTTGATTTGATCCACTTTCGCAGGATAAGGTTGATAACTGATCCCTTCTTGGTAAAATGGGGAATCTGGAATCACTGTATTCTGATTTGCAGGAACGGTTTCAGGGTATAGGGAGTCAAAAGTGCCCCTCCATGACGCCAACACTTTGGTTTTGTCGATCTGCTTTCCGTTGATTACAAACTGATCACTAACGTGACCTAAAAGTACACTTTCGGGATAAGTTAGGTCCTTTTCTGTTTCAACTATAAATCCACCATACTGGTAATCAAATAAAGGCAAGTCGGTTTGAATATTGAAACCTAAATCGTTCCCAAAACTCATTTTGGCAAGCGCTTCAATGATTCCTCCAAACTGAAT
>JAEWUL010000017.1 GCA_023459435.1 Bacteroidota bacterium | reverse complement strand
ATAGTTGGATATGTATAGTCTTTATTTAAAAGAATTGAAATCTTATTTGAGTTCTCTCTTAGGATACATTTTTATTGGTGTTTTTTTAATTGTTGCCGGATTATTTATCTGGGTTTTCCCCAATATCAATAATGTTTTATATTCCGGACTAGCTGATTTACAAGGGCTTTTTAATATTTCCAAGTTTTTATTTCTCTTTTTAGTCCCTGCTATTACCATGCGCTCATTTGCTGAAGAGAGAAGAAGTGGCACTATTGAACTGATCCTTACCAAACCATTATCAGATGTGCAAATCATTCTAGCAAAATTTCTATCCAGTGTAACCTTACTGATCATTGCCTTATTACCTACTCTCATTTACATCATCACGGTTTACAATCTGGGTTCAACACCGGGAAATATTGATATGGGTAGCACCTGGGGTTCCTATTTGGGATTGGTTTTTCTTGGATCTACTTTTATCTCAATCGGAATTTTTGCTTCCAGTTTGACCAACAACCAGATCATCGCTTTCATTTTAGCAGCACCTCTGTGTTTTATCCTCTATTTTGGTTTTGAATTTATATACTCCTTTGAAGCACTTGGCTCTTTTGGTTATTTTATCAAAACAATCGGTATCGATCACCATTATGCCTCTATCAGCAAAGGAGTTATTGATTCCAGAGATATCCTCTATTTTTTTAGTATGATCTTCTTTTTCTTACTTGGTACCCGTATCGTATTGTGGAGTAGAAAATGGTAATTTTTTAATTGAATAACTTATGAACAATAGCAAAAAATATAAAAAATCAGCCCTCATTGGTTTACTCGTTAGCCTGGTGGTTTTGATTTCCGTAAATATCATCTTTTCATATTTATATGTAAGGATTGACCTCACTCAGGATAAAAGAAATTCATTGTCTGAAACGACGATTGATATGTTGAAAAACCTGAATGAAAAGGTGTATATCAAAGTGTACATGAAAGGGGAGAATCAACCAGCAGACTATGATTTCTTTGCCCAAAAAACAGAAGATATTCTGCAAGAATTTAGAAGATATTCCAAAAATATCTATTTCGAATTTATTGATCCCGTTAAAGGAAAATCTCAGGAGGAGTCCAAAGCAATCTATAATGAGTTTTATAAAAAAGGGTTAAGCCCTATCCCTATCAGCAAAGAGGATGCCTCCGGTTTCTCTACCCATTTTATTGTACCGGGTGCCATGATCAGCTATAAGGTGAAAGAAGCTCCTTCTACCTTGGTCGTTTCTGATCCCAATGGTGCAGACTGGCTCAACTATTCTGTTCAGGAACTGGAATATAACTTAGTAACCACGATCAGACAATTGGTCAACCCCAAAGTTCATAAAGTGGCTTTTACCGATGGCCACGGTGAATTGGATTTCTGGAATACATCCTGGATGATGTATCAACTCAGACGTTTTTATAGTGTTGAGAGGATCACTTTAGAAGGGAAAATTAATACTCTAAGACAAATATCTATCGAAGATTCTGTTAAACAAACCATCAAAGATAATGGCAATAAATACGATGTTTTGATCATTGCTCAACCCACTCAACCATTCAATGATATGGATAAGTTCCTTATCGACCAACATGTGATGCGTGGCGGTAAAATACTTTGGTTAATCGATGCTACAAATGCCTCAATTGATAGCCTTCAAAATGCCGGTGAGTTTTTTGCTTTAGAACGCCCCCTCAATCTGAACTCCCTCTTTTTCAAATATGGAGTCCGTTTCAATGCAGGTCTTTTACAAGATCTTAGTTGTTTATCGATCCCTCTACCCGAAAGCGTGATCGGTGATAAACCACAATACAAGTTCTGGGCTTTTCCTTACATCGTCAATGTCGTGAATTTCTCAAACCATCCTATCGTACGGAAACTTAAAAATGTGAAATCCGATTTTGCAGGGACCGTAGATTTTGTTGGTGGGGATGGAGAACTGCAAAAGTCAGTGCTGATGACCTCATCCGAAAGAACTAAAATGGTACCTACACCCTCTATTGTGTCATTGGGCGTTGTAAAAGGGAAACCCAATATGGAGGAATTTGCTTTTAAATATCTCCCAATGGCCGTTCTCGTAGAAGGAGAATTCAACTCCGCATACGATGGGATTCTCCCCATAGAATTTGATACCATCAAGGAGTTGGGATTTGTGAAAAAAAGTCCTGAAACCAGACAAATTTTTATTGCCGACGGAGATATTATCCGAAATTTTGTGGATAAAAAAACAAATCAACCTTTTCCTTCCGGTTACGATATCTATTCCAGAAACTTATACGACAATACAGATCTTCTCCTAAATTGCGTGAACTATCTTTGTGCAGATGATGACCTCTTACAAATACGCTCTAAAAGTTTTAAAATCGGACTCTTAAACCCTCAAAAAGTAAGAGAGGAAAAACAGTTTTATGCGATTATCAATATCACTATTCCCATCGCAATCATCACTCTTATGGGTATTATCATGATCATTATCAGAAAAAGGACCTACGCAAAGAAAAAAATGAAAAAATAAACCGAAAACAAAATGAAATATATTGGAGCTCATGTTAGTGCCGAGGGTGGCGTTGAAAATGCACCTATAAATGCACATGCTATTGGAGCAAATGCCTTTGCTCTATTTACTAAAAATCAAAAAAGATGGGAAGCACCCCCGCTCTCTTCAAAAAGTATCGCACTTTTTAAAGAAAACTGTGCACAATTCAATATCCTCCCTCAACATATCTTGCCACACGACAGCTATTTAATCAACCTAGGACACCCTGAAACTGAAGGACTTGAAAAATCAAGAACCGCTTTCTTAGATGAGATGAGAAGATGTGAACAACTCGGATTAGTTTATTTGAATTTTCATCCGGGAAGCCATCTCAATAAACACTCCCTTGACGATTGTTTAAAAA
>JAEWUL010000016.1 GCA_023459435.1 Bacteroidota bacterium | reverse complement strand
GTATTTGTTACTTCTCCATTTCTATCGTGCAGCAAATATAATATAATTTTTTAATTTGAATCATATTTATAATTTTTTTTTAGATTGCAAATTAAAACAATAATTTTGACAATTACTGACAATTTATAATTTGTTTTGATTTTTATTAATATTCACTATTCACTACAAAACCGCAGGTTTTGTGCGCGTTAGGGATTTGGAGGGCGCCGAAGGCGGTACGAGCTGGAACGAGCGCCGCGATGGATGTTCTGAAATTGGATTTTTTTTGTTAAGCGAAGTGCAGCGAAGTACGGGAGCGATAGCGGACCCCGGAAAAAGCCCGACCCCGAGCGTTAGCGAGGGGGAACGCCCCAAAAATCAAAAAAAAACGAGAAGTGGAAGATTGGTGAAAGGAGATTGTTGGCAGGGATTTATAGTTAGGGAAAAGATTTGTATCTTTGCAAGTTTAAAACATTGTGTTATGATTGAGTTTGTCAAAGGGAGAATTATTGAGCGGAATCCGGCGTATGTGATCGTGGAAACGGCAGGCGGTGTTGGGTATATGATTCATATTTCGCTGGCTACTTTCTCGAATTTAAAAGAGGATGAAGAGGCCCGGATTTTAACCCATTATGTAATCCGTGAGGATGCACAATTGCTATATGGTTTTTATGATGAGGAGGAGCGGACTCTGTTCAGACTTTTGATTTCGGTGAATGGGATTGGCGTGAATACCGCTCGGTTGATGCTCTCTTCCCTTTCTGTACAGGAGTTGATTAACGGGATTGCTACAGAGAATGTGAAACTGATCCAGAGTATTAAAGGGATTGGTGCTAAAACGGCTCAACGTGTGATTATCGAGTTGAAAGATAAAATAGGGAAGAGAAACCCTCAAAATATGGAAAATTTTTCATTTTCTTACAATAATAATAAATCAGAAGCGTTATCTGCTTTGGTATCGTTGGGTTTTGTTAAAAATTCCGCCGATACTGTATTAGATAAAATCATTCAATCAGAAGGGGTTCATTTAAGTGTGGAAGATTTGATTAAAAAAGCTTTAAAATTATTATAGACTAATAGATAGAAGATTAACGTGGTACTGAGTAAACAAACCCGATTTTTCATAATCCCTGCATTTGTTGTTATAGCACTCTATTCAGCACTTTGGGCAATACCGAATACGAATAAACATACTCGATTGGAGAGGGAACCCGGAGAGGGTTCTTCAGTGAGTGATCCAATGAGTTCATATGTTCCGATAGATTTTACTTTGGAACAAGAGATGGGCAATCTATTGCCTCCAGATACGGGCTTACCAGTTCCAATCCCACAACCGATCAACAATCCTCTTTCCGAAGGGAACCCATATTCCCCTTTTCACTTAACTACCCCACCCTCTTTATCGAGAGAGATCTACTATGACACGCTGACGAACCAGTTTGTGTTTCGCAATATGATCGGTTCAACCCCTTATGGGCCATCCTCTTCGATGGATATCAGTGAGTTTATTGATTATGATCTTCGTAATGATACCAGGAACTATTTCAGACAGCGTGGAGCCAGCCACTCTGCCAATCCCAACCGCAGAGGTGGGGGTGGTTTGATTCCACAGTTGAAAATTGGTGGGGATCTTTTTGAGGGGATTTTTGGGAGCAACACCATCGACATCAGGCCTTCAGGAAATGTGGAACTGCTCTTCGGAGTGCTTCATAATCAGGATAAAAACCCCAATTTAACAGAGAGACAACGGAGAAGAACCGAATTTAAATTTGACGAGAAGATCCAGATGAATGTGATCGCCAAAGTGGGTGATAAGATCTCTTTTAATCTGAACTATAATACCGAATCCAACTTTGAGTTTGACAACAAGATGAAACTCAAATATGAAGGGAAAGAGGATGATATCATCCAATTATTGGAGTTTGGAGATGTGATGTTGCCTTTACAAAGCACTTTGATCACAGGGAGTCAATCGTTAAGAGGTTTCAAAACCGCATTAAAATTTGGGAAACTTACCGTTACTTCTATTTTGTCGGAACAAAATTCCTCTACACAGACGATGACCGTAACGGGAGGGGCACAGACACAGGATTTCTACTTCAAGGCCGATGAGTATGAGTCCAACAAACACTTTTTTATTGCTCAATACTTTAGAGATAACTACAACAACTTCATGTCGACATTACCATTGATTGGTTCCCCGATTGTGATCACCCGGATTGAGGTTTGGCGAACTACGGTTGGACCGGCGACAACAGAGAACAGGAATGTTGTAGCATTTACAGACTTAGGGGAGGCGAATCCCTCCTATATTGGTTTTCATGGTACTGGACAAACATTACCGGCAGACAACAGCAACAACCTGATCTATCTGATAGACACTACGCAATACAGGGATATCAGTGCGGCATCGAATAATCTGCGGGTTTTTGGATTAACCTCCGGGGTTGACTATGAAAAGGTTGAGAATGCCAAGTTATTAAATCCGAATGAGTACACGTTCAACAGCAAATTGGGATTCATTTCAGTAAACACTACGTTGACCTCTGATCAGGTGTTAGCGGTTGCGTTTCAGTATCAGGTGATTGGAGACAACACGGTGTATCAAGTTGGGGAGTTTTCTGATGAAGTATCATCGCCCCAATCGATTCGTGTCAAATTGTTAAAATCCACCAATTTAGACACCAAGTCTCCATTATGGAAACTGATGATGAAAAACGTGTACAATCTGAATGCTTATCAGATATCACCTGAGAAATTCCGATTAAACGTATTGTATACAGGGGATGACGAGGGTGTTGCCAATGGTTTTTTCAACACGGGATCTGTTAAGGGGACTCCAATTATCCGATTGATGGGACTGGATCGATTGAATCAGCAGCTGGATCCGTACCCTGATGGTGTTTTTGACTACATCGACGGCGCAGACGTATCGGGAGGGACTGTGGTTTCGAGGAACGGGAGGATCTATTTTCCTACTGTTGAGCCTTTTGGAAAAGATTTAAGAGCCGTTATTCCGGAGCTGGAGGTTGCGGATCGTTACGCTTTTGACTCTTTATACACCATGACCAAAACGATGGCACAGCAATACACCAGCAAGAATAAATTTTACATTGAGGGGTCATACCGTTCCTCTTATGGATCTGAGTATCAGCTGGGAGCATTTAATGTACCACAAGGATCTGTGAAGGTAACAGCGGGAGGGATCCCTTTGATTGAGAATCAGGATTTTACAGTAAACTATGGGATGGGAACGGTTACGATTACCAATGAAGGAGTTTTAAAATCGGGCACACCGATTACCATCTCCATGGAGGATCAAAACTCTATGGTAAACAAGAAGTTTCTTTTTGGGACCAATCTGGATTATAGGGTCAATAAAGACTTCAACATAGGGGGTACTATTCTGAATTTGAGGGAGAACCCGTTCACTCAAAAAGTAAATTACGGGAATGAGCCGATCAACAATGTGATCTGGGGGATGAATGCATCTTACAAGAAAGATGTTCCGATCATCACCAAGATTGTAGATTATCTCCCTTTTTACAGTACTACAGCCAAATCATATATTCAGGCAGACGCTGAGTTTGCTCATTTCATACCGGGGCATGCCCGGATTATTGGGAGTGAAGGGATCACTTATATTGATGATTTTGAAGGGGCCAAATCATCC
>JAEWUL010000015.1 GCA_023459435.1 Bacteroidota bacterium | reverse complement strand
GGCATGTTGAATCATGATCATATTTCCCTCTTTGGGAGTGTATCCGATATACAGAACGACACCATCAGCAACACTGGATATTGGTGTTCCTTTTTCATTTTTTATATCGATTCCATAATGTTTTTCTGCCATTGAGAATGGTTTGTACACAACACCTAAAACTGGTGGTGATAAGGTAATGGAACGTAAAGATCTCTTCTCTGTAAGGGGCAATGTTGTTTTAACATTTTTATCCAGGATTTTCAAAGCAATTTGACCTGCTTTTGTTTCAATTTCCTGTAGTGCATTCTGAACATCCACATCATTCCCTTTCTGACGGGGTTCCATTTTTGCGGTAGTTTCATCCGTATTCTCTACAGGAATAATACCATTCAATATATTATAAAAATTATCGAGGTATTGTTGATTTTGAGATAGTGCATTTTCTAGTGAATCAACGCGGTAGGCCATTTTCTTATATAACCGATATTCATCAGGATTGGTATAACCAGGTACATAAACTCTTAGTGGTGTGAATGCAATCAGCATTGTAGTGAGAAATATCAAAATAAATGCAGAGGTTGTGACTACAACAAACAATCTACGTGGAGTGAGCAGCATTTCAAAAATATGGGCATGTGTTGATTCGTCAGTGATCACTAAACGATGATTTACCCGCCAGTTTCGTCTTATGGCACTCCATGCTTTTTTAATCTTTTTCAATTTGATTTTCATAATTGATATCTTAAGAGAGTGCTTGATTAATTTTTTTGGATGATTCCAGGATGGCATCATACTCCTGAGGTGTTATGTCACTAAAGAAGTAGTGAACAGGGTTAACGGGCACACCCCCTTTTATGACTTCATAATGTAAGTGTGAACCCATAGAAAGACCGGTATTTCCCACATATCCAATCAGTTGCCCTCTTTTTACCCGTTGTCCCGTTTTTACAACTTTTTTGGATAAATGGGCATATAAAGACTGATATGAAAATCCATGGTTGATTACTACAGTAACCCCATATCCTGAACCACCCTGATCTGATGAGACAACCCCATCAGCGGTGGCGTATACTGCGGTTCCTTTTGGGGCTGTAATATCGATGCCAGTGTGCATTCTAATCGTTTTAAGAATCGGGTGATAACGTCTTCCAAAACCGGATGTAACATGATACATGTTTTTGATGGGCCTAATAGCAGGGATTGCATTGAGTAGGTCACTTTTTTTAGTCACTAATTTTGCCACAGTATCAAGAGATCTTTTCTCAAGTGCCATCTGATAAATCAACTGATCTGTTTTTTCTGAGATTATGTTCAATAATTTCATCGTTTCATGCTCTGCAATATGATCATATTTGGTGATTTTATTGAAAAATGGATTTCTTTTTTCAATGGGTATAGGTTCTGCTTCAAAAATCGATCTGTACACATTGTCATCCCTATCCTGAATATCATTCATAACAATTTGCATCACATCCAACTGCTGATTGATCTGTTTGAGCTTTTGTTTCAACTCATTATTCTCCTTTTGAAGCTTCCTTTCTTTTGGCGAATCGATCACATAAAAAGACAACCAGATAAAAAGCAAAGCAAAAGATAAAGCTGTTGCGATCAACCAAAGAGCCCTTTTGATAAGATCTTTGAAACTGAACTCTGCTTTTTCAAATGAGAGTGTTGTTGGATTAAAATAGTAAAAAGATTTTGACATATACTATTTTTTACAGGAGATACATAAAATATAACCAACCCCTATATTCTCCTCATCGTTTCTTTCCAGAATCTTCTCTAATTGTATTCCATAAATTTGGGAAATATATCGTAAAGATTCTCCTAGAACGATTGTATGATAGGGAACATCGCATTTTTTCCTCTTTTTTTGAATGTAAACAACTTCACCTTCCACAGGTTGATATTTATAATCGTACAAATCGTTATAAAGGCGAACATGACTTTCAGGGAGTTGAACTGATTTTGAAATGCTTAAAAAGCTATCCCCTCGAACTGCAATCACAAATTTTAACCCGTCTTTTTCATATACAGGTCGTTCAGCATAAGGATAGTATACTTTTTTTAGTGATGTTGTATCAAAAATGGTATACACTTTGGATACCAAAGGTTGCTGAGATGAGGTTTCTACCTCTTTTTTGACATCAACCACTTTTACTTCCAGAAGGGCAGGATCAATCTCAACGATTATGGGAACTTCAACGGTCATGGTTTGTGTAGATGAAGAGTCGGACATTTCAACTTTTTGTGGATCGAAAACGGATAGATTGTATTTTTCAATAATCTGGATTAGGGTATTTCCATAATTAGAAGAGCTGGAATGTCCGATTTTTTGCAACCCGGTTGCCCATCCTTTGTAGTCGTTTCGTTCTAGTTGAAATAAAGGTTTATAAAGGTCGTTGTTTTTGATTTTTTTTAAATAATCCATATAGGATTCTTCCACTTTTTCATACTTCCTAAAGCAAATATTATGCATATTATTATCCTGATAGTACCGATTATCCACATCATCTTTACTACAAGTCACCGCCATATGATTATTCGGTATTTTGGCTAAATGATTGGTACCGCCTTTCGTATAAACCAAAGCTTGTGCCAGTAGAATACTAGCCGGAACATGAAATTGTTCACTACAGGTTACTGCGATGGAGGCGTAATTCTCCAGATAGTTTTTTACTGATTGTTCGTTAAAAGATTGACCAGAAGAGATCATTCTTGTACTGATCAGCAGGAATAGGATGACTATCAATTTTTTCATTGGCTTCAGGTTTGAATTATTTAAACCATTTATTCAAAAAGGATCTCTTTTCTTTTCTAAGTTTGAGGACACTCCCGGGTTTAATGACAGATTTTTCTGTTAACTGATTGGCATCCATGATCACAGAAATTTGGATCCCGTATTTTTGTGCCACATAGTGTATACTTTCAGAACCTTCCAGTGTATGGGTTAGTGTATTGCATTTTTTCCCTTTTTTTTCAATATAAACAATTTCTCCGGGGTTCAATTTTTTTGAAGGGGGAGCGTCATTAAAAAATCTGAGGCTTTTCTCGTCTGTCTGGACATCGATTGCAATTTTAGCATACGTATCCCCTTTTTGAGCAATGACGAACATGGTTTTATTATTTTCAAAAGTGGGCCTGACTGAGAAGGGATAATTTACTTGAGGATACTGTTCCACATTTGGAACAAAAATGGGGTTCAAATCGTTTGCCTGAATCATGGCAATAATTTCGGGTTCATCCTGAATGACGACCACAGGATGTTGCATTTCAAACCATCCTTTTGCTAATCTTTCCTGATAAATGGTATCTAATTGAGCCAGTTGAAAACGTTCAATAAGGCTGATGATTCTTTCAGCGTATTTTGGGTTTGTAGCATAACCGGCCTCTTTTAGTCCTTTAGCCCATGAAGTGTAATCCATGATATCCAGGCTAAAAAGTTTAGAATATCGGGGTCTGGAGGTTAAAAAAAGGGAATGATCTTCATAGGATTCTTCCACTTTAGTATATTTTCTGAAACATTCCTGCAGTTCATCATCATCCACTTTAATGGTATCACCGACCCATTCTTTATGACATTTGATCCCAAAGTGGTTATTCCCAACAGTAGCCAGGCGACTGGTTCCACAGGCACTTTCAAAAATACCCTGAGCCATTTTGATACTGGCAGGAATTTTGTAATCGTACATATTTCTGATGGCGAGATCTTTATATTTTTCAATGTAGTTATAGATGTCCGCTTCAGTATATTGAGCAAAAAGTGAAGTAAAATGAAATAAAAGGATTAGTAAGGATAATTTTTTCATAGTTTATTCCATTATTTATTTAAAGCATCTAAAACAAGAGCCCCATAAAACTCTTGAAGATCAATTTGATTATATTTGAGTTGACGAGGGACTAAACTTACAGCGGTTTGTCCAGGGATGGTATTGATTTCGAGAAACATTGGATTGTTTTCAGGAGTAAGAATAAAGTCAATTCGTACAACTCCCTTACAACCAAAACGTTTGTAAATAATTTCAGAGTAAGTTTTAATCATTTGTTCCAGATCAGAAGAGATTTCAGCAGGGGTTACCACTTCCAGGAACCCAGGTGTATATTTGGCTTCAAAATCGTAAAACTCTTTTTTGCTTAGAATTTCAGAAACAGCCAAAGCTTTTATTTCACCTTTCCAGAGTGCCACACCACAGGTAAGTTCTCTGCCGGGAATAAACTGTTCAATCATAATTTGCTGATCTACACTAAAAGCCACCTGGATAGCCTTTTTCAATTCTTCCAGGTTATGTGCTTTATTTACGCCTACACTAGAGCCTGAATTACAAGGTTTTACGAAACAGGGGAGCCCACATTGTGAGATAACGGAATTCAAATCGATCTCTTCATTTTTATAAAAGTGGATCGAATGGGCCACAGGAACTCCAAATTTGGCCACAGCAATATTACAAAAATATTTATTGAAAGTGAGTGCAGAGCAAAAGCTATCACAACCGGTATAAGGGATATCCATCATTTCAAAAAAGGACTGCAGTTTGCCGTTTTCTCCGGGATCACCGTGAATGGCATTGAAAACCACATCAAAATAGATTTTATTTTGGCCTAAGGTAAGAGAAAAATCATCTTTATTGATATTTACTTTCGTGCCATCTTCAAGGGTATAAAACCAGTTAATACCTTGAACTATAATAAAATAAGTTTCAAAAACAGTTTTATCCAACATCTCTTGGATGTTTCGGCCTGTTTTAATAGAGATATCATATTCGCCGGAATTGCCACCGGCTAAAAGAGCTACTTTTGTCATAACAAAAAGATTAAACGTGCAAAGTTACCATATTAGTATATTAAAGATGCTAAAAAATGATTCTATTTGTGAACAGAATATTGTTAATTTGAGGGTTAGATATTCGTTAACAGGTATTGGATTTTGGGTATATTATTGTATCATTTTTGTTAGACTAAAATATGAACCCATTATAAAAAGATTTGTTGTTTGTTTTTAAACACAATTTGAGCACTGATTTCATATTCTAGTAAATAACGGGTGGATTTTTCCATAAATTGCATAAGTATATGTTGATATAAAAAGTTCTGTTTTTGCTTCGAAACAGTATCCGTTATTTTTTAGAATATAAAATATTGGTGGATTAGGGGAATGCCCAAATAAAAAAACAATACTATTTTTTGATGACAATCTTAGAAATTGAACCCGATTCACTTTGTAATCGTAGAATATAAACACCAGAAGCAAAGCCAGATAGATCAATTACTGACCGTTCAGTTGTTATAGGAATCGATTGAATTCGTTTACCATACATATCATAAAGGGAGCACTCTTTAACCTGAAGTTGAGTTTTATCAATAATGATTTCTATTGTTCCTGAAGTTGGATTTGGACTTAATGATATCACGTCAGGAATCGAATTTTCTAATGTTTCCAAAACAAAAACGACCTCAATAACATGGTGAGTATTTACGTTTAAGAACTCAAATTGATCATTTGAAAAAGGGACCTCTTCGTTATCTATACGTAACTGATACAAAAAGGAATTTGATTCAGGAGTGAATGTAAACAATTGATTTTCACCTTCATTTACAAATACAATTCCGGAAGGGGAAATGGTACCGGGGCCATAAACCATTGCAGCGATCTGATATTGTGTACCTATTTCGGTTGTAAATTCAACCGGTGTCGTATAATCACTTTCATAGGCACCACAAATTGCCTTAACCCGAACCTCATAAGTAGTATCTGCTATTAATTCCGTTAAATGGTAATTTAGAGTATTTAAGACATCAGAAGTGATCCAGTTTGATGAGGTTTTCAATTTGTGTTCCAGAATCCAGGCACTTTCAGTTCCACCGTGCATCCAGGAGATAATGGCAGAACTATCTGTGATGAAGTCAGGATTAACCACCAGATTTACAGGAAAAGGAGTGATGGTTGTAAAAGTATCAATAGGAGCATAATCGCTATAGTTCCCCGAGCCACATTTTGCTCTAATTCTAACTTCATAATTAGAACAAAACCCAATTCCATAAAAAGTGTGAATAGGAGCTGTTACCATTGTAGTAAGCCAAACGGATGCCCCGATCTGTTTAATACCCACTTCCCATTCTGATTCTGTCCCTCCTGGCGTCCATGTATAGGTAGCTGAAAATGGTGAAATATCTGTATTGGTTACGTTTGTAGGAGGATTGCAAATAGGGGTTGAGAATACTACAAATTGAGCTCCAAGAACCAACAAAAAAAACGAGATAAAGGATTTCATCAGAAAAATGGGTTAAAACAAGGTACAAATATACCACAAATTTTTAACCCAAATAAAAAAAAGCGTAAATTTTTTAAGTTCACGCTTTTTTTTGGGATTGGATGGATTATTTTTCCACACTTAATGGTTTATTGATCTCCTCATTCCAGGGGAGTCCATACTTTCCAATTTCAGCCATAAATGGATCAGGATCAAACTCTTCCACATTGAAAACGCCGGTACCTTTCCATTTACCGGTCAAGATCATTTTAGCACCAAGCATGGCAGGAACACCTGTTGTGTAGGAAACAGCTTGAGCGCCAATCTCTTTGTTTACTTCAGCATGATCGCAGTTGTTCCAGATGAAATAAGTTTTCTCTTGGCCATCTTTGATCCCCTTGATTTGACAACCAATAGAGGTTTGTCCGGTATACCCTTCTGCTAATGAGGAAGGTTCAGGGAGAACTGCTTTTAAAAACTGAAGAGGAACGATCTCTTTGCCTTCAAAGTTGATGGGTTTGATACTGGTTAGGCCCACTTCTTGCAGTACATTTAAAACGTTGATATATTTGGGGCCGAAAGTCATCCAGAATCGGGCTCTTTTAATGGAAGGAAAGTTTTTAGTTAAAGATTCCAACTCTTCATGGTATAGCAAGTAAGATTCTTTTTCACCAATATTTGGGTAATGGATTGGTTTATGGATAGACATTGGGTCGATCTCAATCCATTGACCGTTTTCCCAATATTTTCCTTTTTGAGTGATCTCTCTGATATTGATTTCAGGGTTAAAGTTTGTAGCAAAAGCTTTACCGTGATCACCTGCGTTACAGTCTACGATATCTAAGTAATGGATCTCGTCGAAATGGTGTTTGGCAGCATAGGCGGTATAAATACTGGTCACACCAGGATCAAAACCGCAACCTAATAATGCCATAATACCGGCTTCTTTGAATCTGTCTTGG
>JAEWUL010000014.1 GCA_023459435.1 Bacteroidota bacterium | reverse complement strand
GCCTTAGCTGATCGGAATAAAGAACGGGTTTATAAAATCACCCTTAATTTTTGCAATCACTTAAAAGAGAATCCTAATGTTAAAACAATCAGCAATCTCTTCTCTTTTTTTTCCAAAATGCTGGCATACCAACTGTCTGATAAATCAAATCTATCTGCATCTAAGATTTTTGGGGTAAATAATGACTGGATCTTAAAAACAAATATCAATCAGGCATCCTCTTTTTCTGTTCTTGAACTCCAAAAAAACATTAGTATTTTAAGAGAATATGATGCAAAGTCAAAAGGGGTTGATACTGCTGCTTCTGAAGATGAACTACTCAAAGAGATGATGTTTAAAATTTGCGGATAATTATTAGATAAAAAAGATGACAACCTCCCCTCAAAACCTCCGCAAAAAACTAAAACACCCCATTTACGCCATAGTTGAAAAGGTTGCAGACCAAATGAACCTTACCACTTATGCTGTTGGAGGGATTGTACGAGATATTTTTCTGAACAGATCATCTAAGGATGTGGATATCCTTGTGATTGGGAATGGTATTGAACTTGCTACTGCTGTTGCCAAAGAGATCTCTCCAAATTGTGAAGTTCATATTTTTAAAAATTTTGGCACCGCTCAGGTGATCTTTCAGGGTGAAATGATAGAATTTGTGGGAGCTCGTAAGGAATCCTATAACAAAGACTCCAGAAAACCCATCGTAGAAGATGGGTCCCTTGTTGATGATATTAGTCGGAGAGACTTTACCGTTAATGCAATGGCAATCACCATCAATGGCCCCGAAAAAGGAATGCTGATAGACTACTACAACGGACTGAATGATCTGGAAAACAAAATTTTAAGGACACCGCTTGACCCGGACATCACCTTTTCTGATGATCCATTGAGGATGATGCGTGCGGTGCGTTTTGCCTCTCAACTTAACTTTGCTATTGATCCAACAACTTTCGAGTCCATTCAAAGGAATGCATCCAGACTAGAAATCATTTCCAATGAACGTATTATCGATGAATTTAATAAAATCTTATTATCCCCAAAGCCCTCCGTTGGAATTCAACTCTGTGATTCCTCTGGACTCCTCTCCTTTTTCCTACCCGAAGTAGTTGCTTTGAAAGGTGTGGATGTAAATATGGGTAAAGCTCATAAAGACAACTACTTACACACATTGGAAGTGGTTGATAAAATTGGGATGGGATCCAATAATATATGGTTACTTTGGACTGCTTTATTACATGACATCGCTAAACCCAAAACCAAGAGATTTGATCCAATCACTGGATGGACTTTTCACGGGCATGAAGTAGTCGGTTCAAAAATGGTTCAAAAAATATTCAACAGACTGAAACTTCCTGCTAATGAAAAATTGAAATATGTTCAGAAGCTGGTTTTTTTACATCTAAGACCTATCGCTCTTGTAGAGGATATAATCACTGATTCTGCAGTGAGACGGCTCCTTTTTGAAGCTGGTGATGACATTGATGATCTGATGTTACTTTGTGAAGCAGATATCACCTCAAAAAACCCGGAAAAAGTAAAAAAATATCTTCAAAACTTCTCCAAAGTTAGAGTCAAACTCAAAGAGATCGAAGAAAAGGATAAGCTTAGAAATTGGCAACCTCCCATTTCAGGAGAACTGATAATGGAAACTTTTGATCTCAAACCTTCCAGAGAGGTAGGGTTGATCAAAACAGCCATCAGGGAAGCGATCCTGGATGGAATTATCCCCAATGAATTCGATGCAGCTTATAGCTTTATGCTGGAAGAAGCAAAAAAATGGGACCTTGATAAAAAAAATAAAAAAATATAAATTATGTTCGAACAACTTTCAATGATCATATTTGTGGTTTTCATCATTTTTATGCTCGTCTTAGACTTAGGCGTATTTCATAAAAAAGATGCTGAAATCAAGTTTAAAGAAGCACTTATCTGGACTTTATTCTGGATTGGTTTAGCTCTTGCCTTTTATGTATTTATATACTTTAAAGGGGAGTTGATTCACGGAATTCAGAATATGGATGACCTTCTGCGTGTAACCGGAAAGCATAATAAAAATATGAATTTTGATGGAAAATCTTTTGAAGAAGCACTCCATTTATACCGACATACCCTTTCATTAGAATATTTATCAGGGTATTTAATTGAAAAAGCACTTTCAATGGACAATATTTTTGTGTTTATTATGATCTTTGCTTCTTTTAGAGTAAACCGAACATACTTACACAGAATTCTATTTTATGGTATTATTGGCGCATTGGTATTCCGATTTATCTTCATTTTTACCGCTTCTGCCTTAATTGAACGTTTTGCATGGATTCTACCTGTTTTCGGTGCATTTCTGATCTTTACGGCCATAAAAATGTTTATGGAACGCAATGAGAAAAAAGCAATTGATACCGAAAAACATAAATTGGTAAAGTTTTTAGCAAAAAGAGGCTGGTCCACAACTCATACTCATGGTCATGACTTCTTCATTAAAGAAAACGGAAAATGGCTGGCAACACCTCTTTTTGTCGTTTTACTGATCATTGAACTATCTGATATCGTTTTTGCCGTCGATTCTATACCTGCCATTTTTGCAGTCACTAAAGACCCCTATATTGTCTTTATGTCCAACGTATTTGCTATCCTTGGGCTTCGCTCTCTATTCTTTATGTTAGAAAGTATCATGGAAAAATTCAGATATTTAAAAATTGGATTATCTGTACTTTTAGGTTATATTGGAATTAAAATGATTCTTGTTTTTATATTTGAGTTACA
>JAEWUL010000013.1 GCA_023459435.1 Bacteroidota bacterium | reverse complement strand
GTACTGAAACCCCACATTTAGCAGAAATGGCTGCTAAAGCAGGTTATACCGGAACAGACTTAACCGCATTTTCTCATGAATATTTGAATCTATTTTCTACAGGATTCCACTACGCATTTGCAGTAGCTATCGTTGCAATGGCTATTTCATTAACCATTTATCTTGTGAATAAGAAAAAATTCCCAGATCCTGCTGATAAATCCAAATCTACTCATGCAGCTGAAGTGGTTGAAATGTCTGTACAAGAAATAAAACAACGTTTATATGCTCTTTTTGCTGTATTTGCTGTGGTAATTTTCTTCTGGTTCTCCTTCCACCAAAATGGTTTAACATTAACTTTCTTTGCAAAAGATTATACGGATTTAAGCCAAATCAATATTAATCTGGGATTTACTAAACTTGTTGGGGCTGAGTTATTCCAATCTGTGAACCCATTCTTTGTGGTATTCCTCACTCCTGTTATTATTGCATTCTTTAGCTGGTTAAGAGCAAAAAATATTGAACCTTCTACACCTAAAAAGATTGCTATTGGTATGTTTATCGCAGCTTTAGGATTTGTTGTAATGGCTCTTGGCTCTCTTGGCTTACCTACTAAAGAAGAACTTACTGCAGGTGCAGATTTTCAGTTGGTAACCCCAATGCTATTAATCGGAACCTATTTTATTTTAACTGTTGCTGAGTTATTTATTTCACCACTTGGAATCTCCTTTGTTTCTAAAGTAGCTCCTCCTCAATATCAAGGTATGATGCAAGGTCTGTGGTTATGTGCAACAGCTCTTGGGAATCAGTTGTTATTCATCGGTGCAATTTTCTACGATAGTATTCCAATCTGGGCAACCTGGACTATCTTTGTTGTAGCTTGTCTCCTTTCCATGGGCGTGATGTTATTCATGTTGAAATGGTTGGAACGTATTGCAAAATAAAGAAACCAATTTAATAAATAGAAAAGGGTAAGCTAATCACTTACCCTTTCTTTTTAAAAAAAATGAACAGAAGAATACTCCGTTTGGCCATTCCAAACATTATCAGTAACATCAGTGTCCCACTATTAAGCATGGTAGATCTGGCCATTGTTGGTCACATGGGCTCCGTTTCCTTTATTGGTGCTATCGGTGTGGCAGGTGTTGTTTTCAATTTTATATACTGGAACTTTGGATTTCTTAGAATGGGAACTACTGGTTTTACCGCTCAGTCTTATGGAGCCAGAGACCTGGAGAAAGCTGTTGAAACATTGGTAAGGTCTGCTGTCGTTGCCATTGGGATCTCCTTGATCCTTATCCTATTGCAAAAATGGATTCTTCAGTTCTCACTCATTTTTATTGATGTAACGGAAGCCACAAAAGAGCCCATAAAACAATATTTCTATATCAGAATTTGGTCTGCACCTTGTGTTTTGCTATTATACACCTTCAAAGGGTGGTTCCTGGGAATGCAAAACTCGAAATTCCCTATGATCATTGCTATCGTAACCAATATTCTAAATATCGGTTTTAGTTTGTTGTTTGTGTATGCTTTTCAAATGGATTTCAAAGGAGTGGCTTTAGGAACAGTAGTAGCAGAGTATTCAGGCTTACTTCTGGCAGTCACTTTGTGGTTGGGCTATTATGGTAAACTGAAAAAATATATCAACTGGTCTCAGATTTTAATCAAAGATAAATTACTCCCATTTTTTAAGGTGAACAGCAATATATTCCTCAGAACATTTTGTTTAATTATTGTTTTTACCAGCTTTACAACTTTTTCTACTAAATCAGGAGATACTATTTTAGCAGTGAATACTTTGTTGTTGCAATTATTCACTTTGTTTTCTTATATCATGGATGGATTTGCCTATGCAGCTGAGTCTCTTACAGGTAAATTTGTCGGTGGAAAAAACAAACCTCAATTAAAAATGGCGATTCAATATGTGTTTAGATGGGGTTGGGTTCTTACATTTTTATTTACAATTCTTTATTATTTTTTTGGTGATCAAATTTTGCAATTATTAACCGATAATCAAGCAGTACTGGAAGCTGCAAAACCCTATTTTAAGTGGGTTTTGTTAGTTCCTGTAAGTGGTTTTGCAGCCTTCCTATGGGATGGCATTTTTGTGGGCGCAACAGCATCCAAAGCTATGAGAGATGCCATCTTTATTGCTACTGCAGGTTATTTTGCCCTCTACTACATTCTTCAACCCATCATGGGAAATAATGGGTTATGGATCGCACTGTTGCTTTTTCTGGCTTTGAGAGGAATAGGAATGAAACTTATGGCCAAGAAAGTGCTGTATCTATAATTTGAACACTAAAACTAAGATTTATAAAAGTAAATTTTAAATAAATGATATGATGAAACAGAATATAATAAGAAAAAAAATTAAAAATGTTTTTGCAGTAAATAACTACAATTGTATCGGTTGTTCACCACATAACCCAATTGGATTAAATCTTCAATTTTTTGAAGAAGGGGAGCAAGTAGTGGCAGATTGGATTCCGGAAAGAGATTTTGAAGGGTATCCAGGTATTATTCATGGAGGAATTCAGGCTTTGTTACTGGATGAAATATCTGCATGGACTATCTA
>JAEWUL010000012.1 GCA_023459435.1 Bacteroidota bacterium | reverse complement strand
ACATAATGTATTGGAAGATCTTTCTTATATGCTTCCGGTTTGAAGGTCATGGTTGCAATGCGAACATCTTTAACATTTTGAGATTCCAGTTGATTTACAATATGTTCGTAGGTATTTCCTGTGTCCACAATATCTTCCACTATTATTACTCTTTTACCCGTCAAATCTTCATTGATACCAATCAAACAATTCATACTTTCCGTACTTTCAATACCGGCGTAGGAGGAGACTTTGATGCAAGAGATGGTGCAATCTATGGTTAACTTTTTCAACAAATCAGATCCAAAAAGGATTGCCCCATTGAGAGTAATTAACAATACAGGAGTATCATTTTTGTAATCCCGATTGATTTGTTCAGCCACATCAGAGATTGCCTGATCTATTTCGATTGAAGAGATAAACTTTTTAAACTTCTTATCTTTAATTTGAATTATTTTCATAACTTTTTTAATATAAACGGAACTATTTAAAGGCTTTTTCACTTAAGCCATCACCATGAACAGACAATTGGTCCATATAGGAAGGAACCTCTTTACCTAATAATTTATCTACATAAATTTTTGCCAGATATTGTCCCAACATAAACCCGTGACCTCTCATTCCAACCAATAATCCATGTTCCGGGTCAACGATATATCTGGGTTCTGTATAATAACCTGACCAGAAAGCCTGGAATGTTACACCACCTAGTTGTGGAATCCAATCCACAAATATTTCAGAAACGATCTCCAGAAACTCTTTGGAATTATATTTCAGATCTAAAGCAGTTTCCATTGGATCAACAGCTGGTGAAGCGCACCCGATAATTTGGCCGGTTTCCTGTAATTGTTGTCCATAAACAGCAGAGAAACCTTTATAATTTCTGCGATCGATCAACATATCCAGTGTATCCCCATTTTTACCCATCAGTGGAAGTCTTTTTGTAATAAATGCCTGATGTTTAACAGGATACAATCCAGTTTCAATCCCAAGTTGTTTTGCAAATTTATGGGCATCCGGACCTAAAGCATTCACAAAATGATCACAATGGTATTCCACATACTCTTTATTATGATTTAAAACCAAAGCGAGGTATCCTTTTTGTGTTTTTTGTACTTCTATGAGTTGACAATCTTCCATAATTACCCCTCCATTTGAAATTCCAATATTTCGGATTGTATCCAGAACTAATCCGGGTGTTGCCTGCCAGCAGTCATGAGTTATTAATGCGTGTTGGTATGTATTCAGGTTCGTATTAAAATAAGGAGAGATCTCTTTAGTAAAATCTTTTCTATCAATCATAAAAGCATCTGACCAATCCATAGAAGCTTCCAATGCTTTGTATGTTTTTTCGTCATGAGCAAATCCTACATACCTGATTGGTTTATAATTGATGTTACATTTTTGTTGAAGATCTTTAAAGATTTGAAGGTTATGAGCCGCAATATCTGCAATTTCCGGTACAGAAAATGCAGGTCTTCCTCCAGCAATATTTCTCCAGGAGGAACCTCTATCATAGTTGATTAAAACAACATTTTTATTATTTTCAGCAAAATATCTAAACAGAGCACTGCCCACGATACCACCACCTGCCACAAGAACTTCACATGAAACTTTTTGAGCCTGTTTTCCCTGGATATTTGTAATAAAAACGGGTTGTTCTGATTTTGGATACAATTCACTCATATTAACCTGATTAGAGAGTGGTCCACGAGGTGTTGCTTCTCCAACCAGTTCAATTCCTTTAGATCGTAAAAGTTGTTTTGCTCTTGGGATACATCTTTTACCTCTACACGGACCCATTCCAATTCGGGTGATATGTTTAAGTTCATCAACGGAGATCATATTTCTACTACCAATAGAGGAGATCAACTCTTCCATTTCCACATCATCACAATGACACACATAAGTGGGTGCAGTCTCATTTTCTGTTAGTGGTTTAATATGTAATGGTTTTGGGAAATTTTCTTTCATTATAAAACCGCTCACTTCTGTAAGGTCTTCCCCTTCAAGATCGAGTGATTTCACTCTGGCCAGATTTGTTTTATTTGGTTTTTTCACAATTTTCTCGATGATACCTGATCCCAATTTTTCCCCTTTATTATTAATTAGGAACACCTCTTTTTGTTCTTCTGCGAAATATTCAATTGGAAGGAACACCCAATTTTTGGACAGGTTATAACCAAAGATTGCCAATCCTGGGCATTTTGTAACGCAATCCATACACCCGATACATTTCTGAAAATCGATTTTGGGTACTGTCGATGTGGAAGATTTTGTAATAGCACCTTTCGGGCAAGCAAAAGCACAAGGATTACATGCAAAACCGTAAAGACAATCTGCAATTACAAAGGGTTGACGATTCATTCTGTCAAGATCCGGTTTGATAGGTTTTTCCAGAATACGGACAGGATGTTGTTGAGAATCGATATAATCTTTAGAGATCTCTAAATAATGATCATAAGAGATCCGTTTACCCATTTCGAGGGCAATTTCGTAGGCTGCTTGTTTTCCTCTCAGAACGGCACAAGTACCCTCTCCTACTCGAACAGCATCACCCACTCCATAGGTATGGATTCCGAAAACCGTTTTCCCTTTGATCAAAAGTTGATCATCGGGGATTAATCCTGTACATATATTAATAATATCGATATCCTGAATCACTTTTTCTGTACCGGGAATTGCTTTAAAGTTCTCACATTCAGCCACTACAGCTCCGATGATGCCTGTTCTGGTTTCATTAGGGATCGCTTTTAACAAGATATGGGAAGTCAGAATGGGGATACCCAGCCTCCTCACGCGATTAGCCTGTACCGGAAAACCACCCTCCTTATTCATAGCTTCAATAATAGCAACCACCTGAGCACCTGCCTGATAGGCCTGATATGAAGTTAAATATCCAATATTACCTGCTCCGATAGAAAGGATTTTTTTACCCAACAATGTGTGTTCAACATTCATCATTTTTTGCACAACAGCGGCGGTAAAAACACCGGGGAGATCATCATTTTCAAATGCAGGCATAAAAGGTACTGCACCGGTTGCAACAACAAGAGACTGTGCATCAACATAATATATCTCATTAGTACTTAAATCTTTCACAGCAATCCGTTTTCCTTCAAGAATATCCCAAACTGTTGCATTCAGAAAAATACCGGTATGGTCATCCCCGGCAAGGTGGTTAG
>JAEWUL010000011.1 GCA_023459435.1 Bacteroidota bacterium | reverse complement strand
ACCTTGACCTATCCATCCATTTCCACCACTACTATTATATGATAAAGTTAAATTTGGCTGCATTCCTTGTCTACCTGCTGGAATCCATAATGGATAATTTATATTAGCTGTACCCATGTTGTTTGCTGTTGGTGGCTGCATTAAAGGAAGAGCTTCTAAAGGATTAGCAGCTTTAATGTCACTCATTTGAGTAGGTGCGAATGATGCGGTCTCTGGCATTTCAGGTAACTTAATGATCGCATTGATAAAATCAGTGAAGTGATTCACTTTTGAGATTACTAATTGATTGGCTTCATCAACAGAATCTCGGTCAATCTCAATCCATCTTTTGAAGCGTTCATCATAATAATAGGTTTTGATATCGTTTGGGGTAAATCCTATAGGCAACAATGTTGTATCGTAAGGCAAAATAATGTCAATATCATTTTTAAACACCATCCCTTTGGGTAACATTCTATAACCGGTATTGTCTCCGGTTACATTTACCATCCCTTGGTTCAATGGGGGTAATTGATTGCTTTCTATCGGATTGATTGAAAGAGCGACATCCGCTCTCATACATCCAGCTTCTCCAATTAATCTGGCTTCTCCTAATGAATACTCAAAAGCAGCACTCATATACTCATCTTGTTTTAATACAGGATGTACGTTTATTGGTGTCCCAACAGGTTTACTATTAGTTGGAAATACAGAATTCATCGGTAAATTATTCCCAACTGAGATGTTTGAACTTAATGTTTTTGAACTTGAGATATATCCTTCGTCCAATCTTACATCATATATGTCTTTCGAACTTTGATACTCAATATTTAATAATCCAATGATGAACGATAAGATGGCGATAATGAAGTAATACTGTATATTTTTCATAACTTTCTACTATTTTTAATTCTTAATTTATGTTCTCTTGTGTTATTGTACGATCATTTTAAAGGTTTTGGTCTCTTTATCACTTCTAATCTCGATTAGATAATTACCCGGTATGGTTTGTGTTCCGGTAAATTGATAGTTCTTGTTTCCTGTTCCATTCCATGATTGTAATTTCTTACCTTCTGAACTAAATAGGGTAACTTCCACTTTAGTTGGATTGGTGTACTCTGCCCAAATAGTGAAATTATCTCTGGTTGGATTTGGATATAGACCATATCTGTTTCCAAATTCAGAATTATTGGCATTCGAATTCATTTGATTTGAAATGGTGTTGTTTTGAATGTTGTTATCACCGACTATTTTTACTAATGGACTAACTTGAGTTAAACGATCTATCTCGTTTTCAGAAAGAGTAATAAAACTAAAACAATCTTTTCCAGATAAGTTGTTATCCCAAACAACATTTGAAAAACATAAAATGGAATCTGCTGTCAATGAATCTGGATAGTAAATACTGATATTTTGTGGCGTATAAACACCATCTGCATTGCCATCAATAATCAATTTATAATCAATGAGATTTCCATCCCACTTTTTAACATCAACTTTCAAGAATGTATTGTAATTGTAAATGGTAGTACCAGTGCATTGCACCATCCCTTTTCCATAAGCGTTAAAAATCTCACCCGTTCCAATCTCTAAATCATACGCCGTTTTTAATCCCGTTGAATCCAATCCGATCATCATAAATGTTTTATCAGGAATAATGTTTGGATTGATTTCATTTGTTGCAAATTCAGAACCTAGTCCCAAGATGATTTGATCATCAATCCCTTGACTTTGCTTTTGATTTAACCCCATTACATCATCTCTTCCAATACCTAAAATATGGGCAGAGAATTGTGGATATTCTGAATAGTTCCAAATGATAGTGCTATCAGAAGCTACATAATCGGTCTTTTGGAGCGTTACACCGTATTTAACTGCCAAATAAGAGATTTGTTGAATAATCTCCGGATTGGATAGTTTTCTATTGAAAAATAGAAATTCTGAAACCTTACCATTTAAACTTTCGTCATACCCATTCCCGATTTGAAATGAACTGTAATAAGCACTATCAGTCATTTCGATACTTTGTGTCAAGGAGTTAATGATCACCCCTTGTTTATTGTCGTCTTTATATTTAATTGAGATATCTGAACCGTTGATCTTTTGAGAAGTCAATCCCACAGAATTGCTATCCGCTGTTAATTTCCACAAAGATTGTTCTTCATCCAAAGAGTCCGTTTTATAAACAATGATAACCGTCATATCTTTACTATCCAAAAACAAACTATCAATGGATATAATTTGATTGTCTGTAAAAGCCAATGATCTATTATAATTGAGATAAGTCATTTGTTGAAACAATTGGGTGTCCTCAATAGTTGTCGGAATATTATTCCCTGAAACATCTCTCCATTGTGTATCGGATGTTTGAATACTGTCTGCTCTCAACCAAATTTTAGGTTGTGGATGCATAAAAGTCTGCCCCATTAGAAAGAAAGGAAACAGGAATGCACATACTGTTGAAAATCTCTTAAAATTCATAATTCTCTGATTATATTAGTATTTATATTTTGTTTCAGATGAAATGATCGCTCCAAACATAAATAAAAAAACTATTGATCCCAAATAATTTAACATTTATTAAGTATTTTTAACAATTCAGCCATTTTTTTAAAAAAAGTGCATAAAAAAAGGGCTAAAACGCATATTTTTTAAAGTTTTATAAAATTGAACCGGAATTCAACAGAAAATAAAAGGTAGTTTCAAACTAAAATGGAGACATAAAAAAGAGAAAAAAAGCAACTTTTGGAAGTTTTTTGTCCAAAGTTTGCACATGTGCTCAATGACCTCAAAGCATATCACTATAAATAAACTATATAGCTAACTATTCACTATTCACTATTCACTATTCACTA
>JAEWUL010000010.1 GCA_023459435.1 Bacteroidota bacterium | reverse complement strand
ATGCTGGGTGGAACAATTTGGGCTGAAAGTGAAGAGGGAGTGGGCTCTCAATTCTTTTTTACAATTCCATATATTCCAGGAGAATATGATTCTGATCCCTTTACAGAATCTCAGGAACCAAAGTCTCTTTATCAACATGCAGAATCACCTAAGTTGAATATTCTTATTGCTGAAGATGATGAAATCTCTTCGTTGGTACTGAATAAAGCCTTAAAAGACTATATCAAAACATTCTACCGAGCTAAAACGGGTCCTGAAGTATTGGAATATTTTAATCAGCATCCGGAAGTGGATCTGATTTTTATGGACATCAACTTACCTGAAATGAACGGCTATGAGGTAACTAAAGAGATCCGAAAAACCAATCAGGATGTGATTATTATTGCTCAGACAGCATATGATCTCTCCAGTGACAAAGAGATGGCCCTCTCCTCAGGATGTAGCGATTATATTTCAAAACCAACCAAAAAAAATGATTTGATAGATTTAATTAAAAAATATTTTTAAATGAAAATAGTTCCCATTTTTAGATTAGCAATAAACAAAAAATGTATCTTTCTTTTTGTGATTCACTTTTTAATTTTTAATGGATTTGCACAAGTACCTCTGGAACGAGTTTATACTACTGTCCCAAACCCGGGTTCATTGGTTCATCAATCCTTAGTTTATATTGCAAAGGTTCCATCAACCAATTCCTATTATGGTGTGGGTAACTATAATCCAAACGGAGTAGTTAATACGGATGACTGGTTGATCAAGCTATGGAAATTGAATGAGTGGGGTGATACGGTATGGGTAAAAACCCTGACCCAGTTGAACCCTGAAGCTTACTGGGTTGCTGTCGATGGTTCAATAAGAACGGATGGTGGGATGTTTGTTTTGTATCGTCAACACAATTATGGGCATAGTTTTAACGGTGTGATAAGGTTCACATCGTCAGGGAATACTCATTGGAGTGTCCCTGTTTCCATTCAGAATAATAATGCAATCGGTAGATTTACAAAAGTAGTAACCACTCCTGATGGTGGTTGTATTGCCTGTGGAGCAACTTCCTATTTCCCGTCTCAACCTTTTGTAGTTAAAATATCTTCCAGTGGAATGACTGACTGGGGTTCATCCTCATTTACCAATGAATCCGGCTACAGTAAATTCAATGACGCATGTGCAACCACTGACAATTGTTTTATGTTAACAGGATTGATTCACAATAATGCAGATAGTAAAAATAGTCTGTTTGTGGTAAAACTTTCTCCGGCAGGTTCTATTATGTGGAACTTGGTTGTTCATACTGGTCTATTGACTTCCGGCGATTCAACCATGTCTGAAGGGATATCCATTGTCCCGGCACCACATGGCGGAGCTATTGTGACCGGATATAAAACGACTCCAGGCACTACCAATAAGGATGCATGGGTCTTTCATATTGACAGTCTTGGAACCTGGCCTCCTGTGTGGCAAAAAACGATAGGAGTAAATGCTCATAATAATGGTAGAGGAGAAAAGATATTGAAAGCTTCCGATGGAAACTATTTATTGTATACTTCCGATAATAATGGAAATCCGAATAACATAACGCGACTGTTCAAGTTGAATCCTAGTGGAAATATATTGTGGTCTCAGGTTGGATACTATAACTATAATGAATACCATTTAACTCCCTGTAGCATCACCAATAATGATGAAGTTTTGTTTTGTGGAACCTCTTCCATCAATCCGGGATATGCTCGTTTTACCCATCCCACTTCTGATGGTGTTTTTAGAGCACCAAAACTATCTCTCCCAGAAAACAATGCCCAAAATCAACCCACTTCACTTACATTAGCAATCGATAAAACATCAAATATCCATCATTTTTCCAGATATTGGTATCAATTATGTACCGATTCCAATTTTAATGAAGTGTTGATTAATCATGTGGTGGACGCAGATACGATTATAATTTCAAATTTGAGTTCAAATACAACCTATTTCTGGAGAGTAAAAGGTTTTGGTATCGAAATGAAAACTACACAATGGAGTGAAAGATTTCAATTTACTACAGGAAACGGTAATATTGGTGTTTCTGAAACTCCTGATTCTCCTTTTCTTGTTTCCATATTCCCAAATCCTGTTCAATCAAGGATGACCATCTCCTATAACCTGAATGTTCCATCTCATGTAAGAATGATTTTATATAATTCAAACGGAGTTTTAATAGATGCTATTGAAACTGGATTTCAAGAACCCGGTACTTATTCTCAGAGTTGGGAAAGAAGAGACCTTCCCGGGGGATTCTATTTTGTTCTATTTCTGATCAATAATAAACCCATGTCATATCAATCTGTCATATTTCAATAACGAAACAAATCTATCTAAATATTTATCAATATTTTAATTCATGTTACTTTTCTTACCAACATTAAATGGATCCAAATTATGAAACTTAAAAAG
Source organism: Bacteroidota bacterium (assembly GCA_023459435.1). Taxonomy (GTDB): domain Bacteria; phylum Bacteroidota; class Bacteroidia; order Bacteroidales; family WCHB1-69; genus UBA5429. The sequence continues at coordinate 2,911 of JAEWUL010000010.1, read as the reverse complement.
AAATTACATATTGTTTTTACTGTTTTATCTATATTGATTTGTTTGGAAACAAATGGGAATATACTTATCGATACTTTAAGAGTTAAATCAATGCCTGATGATACAGCAAAAGTGAATATTATGAACAGACTGGCAGATGAATTTCGTGATTATGATACAGAAAAAGGATTGTTTTATGCACATAGTGCATTAGAATTATCTGAAAAACTAAAATATAAGTTGGGAATTGGAATGGCACATAAAGCATTGGGAATCAATTATTACCGCATGGGTATTTATGATGCTTCCTTAGATAACAATTTGAAAGCGATATTGATATTTAAAGAGTTAAACGAAAAAATATTACTCTCTAAAACATATAATAATATTGGATTGATATATTTTGCCCGGACAGATTATCCAAAGGCAAAGAGTTATATGCTACAAGGATTAGAAATAGCCAATCAAATCAATAATAATGTAGAAAGAGCAAGGATTTTACACAATTTGGCTTTGATTGATTTTGAAAATTCTGATTTCCAGAATGCGATAGAAAACCATTTTAAAAGTATTGAGCTATCCAAAATTGAAAATCAATCCATGTTAATGGGTTATAATTATTTATCAATTGGAAAGTGTTATTTAAAACTCAATAAGTTAGATAGTGCTCAGGTAAAAATTTTAGAGAGTATCGCCATTTTTGAGGAGCTGCAAAATCCTAATTTAATAGCTATGGCATACAATCAATATGCTGAATTTTTTTTAGAAATAAAAGATTATACGAATGCTCTGGATTTTGCCGGAAAAGCACGTAAAATCGGAGAGTCGATTGGAAGTCGATACACGGTTTTGGAAGCTTACGATTTGATGGCCAAAGCCTATCTGAGTATAAAAGATTTTGAAAATGCATTGACCTACAGAACCAGATACTATAATTTATCAGATACAATGCGCAATGAAAGTAACATCAAATCGATTGCATACATTGAAGCCAAATATGAATATGATAATCAACTTAAGGAATTGAATTATAAAAAAGAGAGTGAGATCAAATATTCCAGATTGATAACCAGAATAGCTATCGTGTTTGCCATATTGATGGTAATAGTATCTCTAATTTTGTTCTCGTTCTATAAACTGAAAGCAAGAACCAATACTCAATTGCTGCATAAGACGAAAGAGATATCAGAATTAAACCAAAAGTTGTATCATTTAAACAATACCAAAGATAAGTTTTTTTCAATTATTGCCCATGATCTCAGATCCCCATTTAACTCTATTATTGGATTTAGTGAATTATTAATGGAACAAATACGTGACAAAAACTATGAAGGTATTGAAGAGTATGCTGTTATTATCCAAAACTCATCACAAAGAACGATGGACTTATTGAAAAACCTATTGGATTGGGCTCGATTGAAAACAGGAAATACTGAATTTATTGCTGTTGATTTTGTTTTAAATGAATTAGTTACTGAAACGATTGAATTACTGAATGATGCAGCTTCCCAGAAATCGATTCAGATTTTAAATAAGACCAATAGAGAGCTGTTCATTCACGCCGATAAATCTATGATTGGGACCATATTGCGGAATCTGATTTCTAATGCCATCAAATTTTCTAATGAAGGTGGACAAATTACGATTTCAACAGAGAAACATGATGATCAAACGGTGTTGTCTGTTAGCGATACGGGTGTTGGAATAAGTAAAAAGGATCAGTTGAGAATGTTTAGGATTGAGGAAAACTTTTCACTTAAAGGAACTCAAAACGAAAAAGGGACTGGTTTAGGATTAATTTTATGTAAGGAGTTTATTGAAAAATATGGGGGTAAAATCTGGGTTGAAAGCGAAGAAGGGAAAGGTTCAAAATTCTTTTTCACTTTACCAAACACATGGAATGAAAAAGAGATCATTTCCTAAACTCGATATAATATTTTTTTTAAGCTTTTCAATATTGAGATCCCAGCCTTCTCCATTGAAATAGCTGGTATGCGGACTGAGTGTGAGTTTATAAAATGCCTTATTCCCATAACAAGTTCCGATGTAATAGTGCTTGTATCCCACTCGTCTGGCGTACATAATTGTCTGTAGTAAAATCCACTTACCGAAATCACTTTGCGTAATCGTGGTGTCGTAAAAGTTGAACCAGATATGGAATAACGCCTCATCTTCTGAGATCAGAAAAAGATTGGCTAATAACCGATCCTTGTGCCAAATCTGCATGATCTGTCTTAAATAGGGGCGACTCAGGATATATTGTAACCGCTCCTCCGTTAAGAAATGATCCTTGGCATAAACAATACACCATCGGATAAATATGGGATCGTTAATGAATCGCTCTTTGTCAACCAAGCTAATGGTGATCTCATTATCGGGAAACAAATTTCTTAATTTATTGAAGAGATTTTTTTGTTTGTAATTGAACAAAGTTTCTTGCTGCAGATCAATGCGGACACTACGGGCTAAATAGTAAATCTCATCATTTATGGAAAAGTCGTTAGTGTAGGGGAGGAATCCCTTCGAATAGAAATCTACGTAACGATCAGTGGGTTCTTTAATCGCATAAATACAATAAGGGAACTCATACTTTTGATACGAAATTCCCTGATGTTCTTTGTATATTAACCTCATAATCCGGGTTAAATTTGACGTTTAATTTCCAAAATCATCAAAGAAGATCATCTCCCTCGAAACCCCCAGGCTTTCTAACATGGCAATCACAGCATTGGACATCACTTGTGGTCCGCAGATGTAATACTCTATATCTTCTGGATTTGGGTGATCTTTCAAATAATTGTCGTAGATCACCTGATGGATAAACCCAGTTTTACCAGTCCAGTTATCTTCAGGAAGCGGAGCACTTAGCGCTACATCAAACGAGAAGTTCGGAAACTCTTTCTGAATCGCTTCAAACTCATCGATATAGAAG
>JAEWUL010000009.1 GCA_023459435.1 Bacteroidota bacterium | reverse complement strand
GTATTGTATGGATGAGTCTGGTTGTCATTTACAATTGGGCATAACTCGTTTATAACCTTTACTTTTTTTCTTTTTATCACGGTTATCTGCCCAAATGGGGTGGATAACCGTATGTTTTTTATTGCATATTTGCTTTTTTTAATAACTGCAAAAATAAACATTTTTATAATGTGTCAAACGGACTTTGAATGTTTTTTAAACTTTTTTCCGTTACATGCGTGTATATCTCCGTAGTCTTGCTGCTCTTATGTCCTAATAACTCCTGAATATACCGCAAATCTGTCCCTGCCTCTAATAAATGGGTCGCATAACTGTGTCGTAACCAATGTAATGTGACCGGCTTCTTTATCTTCGCCTTCGCTACTGCTTGTTTCAAAACCTGACTTAAACTCTCTTCCGAATATGGATTCCCTCGCTCTGCACCTTCAAATAACCAGGTTTGTGGTTTGTATTCTTTGAAATATACCCTTAACATATCTATTACCTTTTCTGATATCGGAATCACACGATCTTTTTTCCCTTTACCATTGACAATAATCAGTAAATTTCTTTGCGAATTGACATGCTCTATCTTTAAATTTAATAACTCACTCCTCCTTAAACCACAAGCATAAATCAAACTTAACATGGTTTTGTGCTTCTGATTGCTGCAAACATTGAGAATCTGTAAAACCTCTTCCTTACTTAATACATTGGGTAGTTTGTGCTCCCTTCTTGGTCGCTCAATCTGCTCTGTAACAATTTTTGATCCTACTATCGTTTTGAAAAATAATCGTGCTGCATTTACCGTCTGATTCTGGTATGAAAGACTCAAGTTCCTGGGAATCATATAGTTATTTACAAATAAAACCATATCTTCATTCGTTACCTCTTCCGTTGTTTTTGGCATTATAAACCTTAAAAAAGTATTTATCGCTTTTATGTATGTGTCTATAGTTGATTTACTATATCTTTTGTGTTCCATCCATAATTGAAACGCTTTTATCTCTTCCAATTTTTGTTGCTCTAAAACAGGTAAATCACGAATTGGTTCTATTTGCTTTTGAAATATGGTTTTGTTAGTTCTAACAAACGGAACCTCTTCAATTTTGTTTATTCGTTCTTTAAAATAATTTTTTAATAGATTTAAGTTTTGATCTCTATTCGGAACAACCCATCGAAATTCAATTTTATCCCATCGTGAATATTTGAAAGACCTTATAAATTGAATATCTACCTCATTCTTAGGAAGTTTTATCATGATATGTTTTCCTGATATCATAATTTCTACTTCCTTAGAATTCTTGAATCCTACTGTACAAAAATTTTTTATTTCAAAATTTTCAAATGTGTCTGTTTTCGGTTCTTTATTAATTTGATTTATCTCGTTATCATTTTCAGAACTATCCACAATCTTAATCTCTTCATCCCAAAATTGGTCGATTAATTTTTTGTAGCTAAAATTATGATATGGAATATGCCATATTTTTAAACTGTTGCTCCATCGGGCATCAGGCAATTGCTTGATTTTTTGAATTAATGCTGTGTCGTACGAAGTTTTTATACTAATTCTCCATTCATCATGGTAATAAACTTTTGAGATTCTGATAGTTGCCATAAGTTTTGATAGTTGATTGTTATATAGTTCATTACATTTCTATGATTTTGTAAGATAAGTTCTCCTTTTTCAATACGATACTCATGCTCTGTAAGGAACTCTCAATATGGATTTGCGCGCCTTTGGTGTTCGATTTGATGATCCCTTGAACCCCTTTGAATATCCCTTCCGTGATCTCTATTTTGGTGCCAACTAATAGTTTGTCACAAAGCGCTACTTCGTAATTGTGATCACAAATTTTTTCTAATAAAACAATATCTTCTTCCCTTAAATGTTCATATTTGTTGTTCCATTTTAAAAATCTACTGATCCCCACCACATATTGGTTTAACGCGATCTCTTTTTCCAAAATATGGATGAAAACATACCCACTAATTAACGGTTTTAACACTTTTCGAACCCCTTTTTGAGTCGTTACAGTGAACATTTTTTGAATCAATTTCGCCTCAAAACCCCTCTGTATGATCTCCTGATAAACAACCATCTCTTTGCGCGGTTTGGTGCAAATGATGTACCACTTTCTTTCTTCTGAGTTTTTTTTGTCTTTTACCATCTTTTGCACCCGTTATTTTTTGCAGAATTTTCACAGCTCCGCTTCCTGAAGAATGTGATTTTCAGTGTTTTGATTTTTTTACAGTTTTCTGTATCATATAGTTATATAGATGGATATCAAATATTTAGATTTGTAAAAATTGGAAAAAATTTTCACACTTTACGCCAACTGTGGATATATGATTCAAGCTTCAAATATACAATTTTTTTTAATGAATAATTAAAAATGATGAAAGATAAATGATCCAATCTGTAGAGCACACAAACACATGAACACACGAACTATACCCAGCTGATCCGGATCTTGGCTTCTTTGAGCTTTTTGTTGTGCAAGGTTTCTAAACAATGTTTGACTTTGGAATGGTGTACCGCTACATAACAACGATCTTGCTGCACTTCGATTACTCCCAGTTCCTCTTTGGTGAGTCCACCCTGTTTGAAAAACAATCCGGCAATATCCCCTTTGGAGATCTTATCCCTTCTTCCTCCCATTACACACAATGTTTCCCATTGGGATAAAGTGATTTTTTGAGTTGGACTTAAGCTAATGGGTTTAATATCATCCAGATATAAAGGAAGATACTCCTTCTGCCATTGTAAGATATAAGCGGTTCCCTCAGCATTCATCCGGGCTGTCCTTCCATTGCGATGCATGAATTCGTGCTCTTTTAAGGGTAACTGATAGTGAATGATGTACTTAAGTTCCGGGATGTCGATACCCCGAGCCGCTAAATCTGTGGCAATTAGTAGTTGATGAGTGCCGTTTCTGAATTTGATGAGCGCGAGTTCACGGTCATACTGTTCCATCCCCCCATAAAAACAACCATGACTGATATTGTTGTCTGTCAGGTAATTGCTGATGTAATCGATCGTGTCTTTGAAATTGCAAAAGATGATCCCTGGTTGGTTCCCAATGTGATAAAGTGTGTTTAAAAGAGTTTGTAGTTTGTCTTTATCAGGAGAGATTACCCGTTTTAAATCGAGTTGTGCAGATCCTTTTTCGGAAAAAGAGATCTGTTGAGGCTCTTTTAATTGAATAAATTCAGGTATCACAACTTTATTGGATGCTGATGTAAGGATCTTTTTATGAACATATATCAGGGATTCCATGATCTCACTCATCTCTTTTTCAAAACCAATTTCGAGAGATTTGTCAAATTCATCCAGAATGATAGTGTCTATATACTGATTGCTAAAGGTTTCCTTCCTGAAATGATCTGCGATCCTTCCCGGTGTACCTACCAGAATGTGTGGGGGTTGTTTTAAATCGAGTTGATCTTTTTGCCCAGAACGTCCTCCATAAATGGCATTTACTTTGATGCCACTCCCTAACTTTCTGATTACCTGCTCAATCTGAATAGCTAATTCACGGGTAGGGGTTAGTATGAGTGTTTGTACCTCTAAAAGTTCAGGCTTGATCTTGTCCAGTATTGGAAGTAAAAATGCGATTGTTTTTCCTGTTCCTGTAGGTGAGAGGAGGATCACTTCGTTATTTTTCTGAATGGTTAATATCGCCTCTTCCTGCATGGGATTTAGTTCAGTAATCCCTAATTTGG
>JAEWUL010000008.1 GCA_023459435.1 Bacteroidota bacterium | reverse complement strand
GGGTGAACATGGACACCGGGGTTTATCCGATGTGGGATCGGTTTGGTTTCAACTATGAAAATGGGACAGCATGGAGTGCTATCAACAAAATAATGGCCAATCCACAAATGGAAATGACTGGCATCCATTGTCATATTGGAACTTACATGATGTCAACCTCCTCATATGCAGTCGCAACTTCCAAGTTATGTGATTTGATCAGGAATATCCATACTGTTCACAATATATCATTGGAATACATTGATATGGGGGGTGGTTTTGCCACAGCGAATACGTTAAGAGGTTCCTATCTACAGGGAGCAGATGTGATTCCATCGATTGATGATTATGCCGAGGTGATCACGAGCACCATCCTCAACTATGGATTCAGACCGGAGCAACTTCCCACTCTTTTCTTAGAAACAGGGAGAGCTTTAATTGATGACGCCGGTTATCTATTAGGATCAGTGATCGCACTTAAAAGGCTAAGTGACGGAAGAAGAGCCACTATTCTGGATTTTGGGATCAACATCTTATTCACTTCATTCTGGTACGATCACAAAGTGTCACCGGCACAAAATTTTACCAGTCAATGTGAAGACATGGTATTATACGGACCATTATGTATGAATATCGATGTAGTAAGAGAAAACATCAGTTTACCCTTGCTCAATCGGGGTGATCACGTAGTGGTTCATCGTGTGGGCGCTTACAATATGACCCAATGGATGCAGTTTATTCAAATGAGGCCTAAAGTAGTGATGATTGACATGCAAGGGATGCCCCATATCATCAGAAACAATGAATCATTGGAAACGATTCAGGTACATGAAAGGATGCCGGATCATTTATCCCATTTTAATTTATAATTTATGAGATGGAAACTGAATCCGCAGGTTCAATACTGGAGAGATACGATTCTGAACAGTTATGCTCAGATTTTCTTCTCCCTTAATAAAACGTTAGCCATCATCATCATTCTGGTTACCTTTATCAGTCCTTTCTTAGGAATTTGCGGATTAGCAGCTGTTATCCTGGCCAATCTTCTGGCCAAAACATTTCATTTCAATCATCAGTTGATTCGTGAGGGGATGTACGGTTTTAATGCGTTATTACTCGGTTTGGTTTTAGGATTTGAGTATCAGTTCAACCTTCCATTCGTTTTCGTTTTTATTTCAGCCATACTTTTGTTGTTGTTTTTCACCTCCATTGTACAGCAAATCTTTATCAAATACAAGCTTCCTTACCTCACGATTCCATTTCTGCTGACTTATTGGCTGGTATATCTGGCTGCAGGAAGTTTCCAATTTATGGAGATGCAGGAACAATATATTTATGTGCTGAATTATAAAGCCTCAGAATCCCTTTCCTCCTACTATCAGTTTGCACACAGTATGGATGAATGGCAGATCCCCCTCTTTTTTAAAAGTTATTTCAAAACCTTATCAGCTACTTTCTTCCAAAACTCAGTATTGGCCGGAACTTTGCTGGCGTTGGGATTGCTCTATTTTTCCAGGATCGCTTTTTCACTAACTTTGTTAGGCTTTGGTTCCGCTTTTGTCACTTTCAAAGTTCTGGGCTTAGATACCGTATTGCTCACTGATTACCTGGTTGGGAGCAATTTTATCTTTCTGGCTATTGCTGTGGGTTGTTTTTATGTTGTGCCCAATAAATGGACTTATCTGGCGGTTATTGTATTAACCCCTGCGCTAACCATACTTTATATTGGTATTCAAAAGTTTTTGATCCCATTTCAGCTCAAAAGTTTCACAGCTGCTTTTGTAGTATTAACAATTCTTTTTATTGCTTTTTTGAATAACCGATGGATTTTCAAATACATACAACAGGTTGTTATTCAATATTATTCACCCGAAAAAACAATTTACAAACACCTTTCATCTACCCAACGTTTTGCCCAATCACATCTTGCCAAATTACAGCTTCCAATATGGGGAAAATGGAAAGTGAGTCAAGGGTATAAGGGGAAAATCACCCATCTGGGGGATTGGTCATCAGCACTCGATTTTGTGATTGCCGATGAACAAAACAAAACTTATAAAGGTGATGGATATGTAGTAGAGGATTATTTTGCTTACAACAAGCCTGTTGTAGCTCCACTAGATGGTTATGTACATGAAATTATCAATAATGTAGATGATAATCCGATCAGTGCAGTGAATACCAAGGAAAACTGGGGAAACACACTGATCATTGATCATAAAAATGGGCTTTACACCCAATTATCTCATTTAAAAAAAGATAGTTTTAAAGTTAAAACAGGTGAGTTTGTCAGTAAAGGACAAATACTTGCCACATGTGGTAGTTCAGGCCGATCTCCGGAGCCACATCTGCATTTTCAGGTTCAGCTTACACCCCGAATTGGGTCAAAAACAAAGGAGTATCCTATCTCCTATTTTATTGAAATGCAAGAGGACAAACCTGTTTTGAAAATTTTTGAGATCCCTAAAGAGGATCAGATCATCGGGAATGTAGAGGTTTCTGATCTTATGAAAAAATCATTACTTCTTACTCCGGGGATTCACTTAAAATGGTCTGAAGAGGATTCCCCTGATTCGGAATTGATTTGGAGTGTCTATACAGATGCATACAACAGAACCTATCTGTATTGTCCAAAGAGCAATAGTTCTGTATGGTTTATCAATGATGGTGTGATGTTTTATTGTTACGACTTTGAAGGAGATAAAAACAGTCTGCTCTTCGATTTTTATTTAGCAACCTACCGTTTACTTCTTGCACCGTATCGTGAAATGGAGGTAAAGGATTCCTATCCGCTGATCCATTTCAACCATCCTGTCTGGCTGGCTATTCAGGATTTTGTGGCTCCTTTTATTCTTTTTACAGATGCTGTTTTTAAAGCGAAAGTGACCCATTGTGACAACTTCTTTTCACCGAAACAGATCACCATTGAAACGGAAGCTACTGCAAAACTATGGAATAAAAACTTAGATCATAAGAAATTTGAGCTTCAATTCACCACAAAAGGATTAACCCGATTTGTGATTCATCAACATGAAAACAAAAAAAACTATTTATGCGAAATTTTCTATTAATCTCATTTTGCTGTATTTTTACTTTCAATGTTCTGGGGCAGAAGCAACAGACTATTGAATCTGTTGACTCTTTGACTTACCAACAATTTTTCAATAAAGAGTACACTTCATTACAAAAAACAGCCAAAGAGGCTCTGAAATCGGGTCTTGATTTTTATTTTTTAAGGACCAGACTGGCCATTTCTTATTACAATCAAAAAAACTACGAATCTGCTCTTCCCCATTTCAAAAAGGCACAACAGATTTTTCCCTTAGATACTCTTATTCAGGAATACTATTACTTCACTTTGTTATTTACGGGTAGAGAAGAAGATGCATACGATCTGGCCAAACATTTTTCAAAACCGATGCAAGAAAAGATTGGGTATAAAAAAAAGAGCATTTTCAGTAAGAGTGAGATCTCACTAACCTATGGACTGTCAAACAATCTTAATATTTCAAGGTTTGATTCTTTGGACATTAAAGACACCAACATTTATGCAGAAGGAACTTTTCAAGGGGGTTCAACACTCGCATCGATTGTATTCAAGACCAGAGTGACACCCCGTTTTAATCTGACGGCCGGGTTCTCTTTCTATGAGAATCAGTCTATGGGAAAAATTCAAACCTACGATTCAACAGCAGTCCAAACATTCTGGAATCAACCCTATCAAATAAACCTGGCCTTAGATTATCTTTTTCCTAGTGGTTTACAAGTAGGTGGGGCTTTCGGAACCTACTATGAATCATCGAATTACTACTCTGCAGAATACGATAGTATTGCTTACACCTTTAATTACAACTACAATCAAAAAGTAAACAAACCTTTTACAGCCTCATTGTATTTAACTTATCGTTGGAATAGGTTTGAGTTTTTTGCGTCAGGGGGTATAGGGAATCTGGCTTCTAAGAAACAGCAACAAGTAGAGCTTGGGATCGTTTTTTATCCACTTGGCAATCAGCATTTTTACACCATCACTTCAGGAACACTCCTGTTTAATGATGCAAAACGTAATTTTATCATTCATCAGAAGATTGGTGGCAAGGTTTATAAGTTTATATGGTATGAATTATCAGGCAGTTACGGGAATTTCCACAATTACATGGGTGCAGGAGGGTTTTCCACTTATAACACCTTTGACCCCGTGCTTTTTTCATCTTATGTAAGTGTAAGGTTTTACTTGTCCCATTTTGTCATTATTCCATCCTATAGTTTTCAAATCAGAGAAAACAATTATTATACAGTCGATCCATTATTAAATGTCAATACATTAACAAACAGATATTCTCATCATATTTTAACATTAACCGCCAAATGGAATTTTTAAAGAGATCAATTTCAGGGATTGTGATGATCCTTATTGTTTTAGGTGTCAGTGCTCAAAACCAACCATTAAGAGATGCATTTTCAAAAAGTTACACTTTTGAAAAAGAGGGGAAATATGGAGATGCTATTAAAGCCTTACTCCCATTATATGCTGCAAATTCCTACGAAATGAACCTAAGATTAGGTTGGCTATCCTATAAAAACAGTTCTCATGATCAATCGATTACCTATTATAAAAAAGCTATTACATTGATGCCCGTAGCTACAGAGCCGTTATGGGGAATCATTTATCCTTATTCAGCTCAGGAGAAATGGAACAATGTGGAGCAGACCTATAAACAGATTCTTAAACTAGATCCAAAAAATGGTTTAGCCCATTACAGATTGGGGCTCATCAACTATTATCGAAAAAAGTATCCTGAAGCTAAAAAATATTTTGATGTAGCGTTGAATCAAACCCCATTTAACTATGACTACATGCTGATGAGTGCTTGGAACAACTATTTTTTAGGAAAATATTCAGAAGCTAAAGTTTTGTTTAATAAAGTATTGTTATATAATCCGGATGACAAATCCGCATTAGAAGGGATCAGTTTGATAAAATAGAATTAAAAAAAACAGATTAGTTGATCCATTTTTCAAAAAAAGTTGTATTTTTGTCAGATTATACCATCTATTGGTATTATATTACAAATAAAATAAATAGCTACAGAAAATGACAATGCGCGTTGAAAGTTCTACAAAAATCTACGGGAATTATGAATTTGATAAAGTGTGGGCTCTTGCCTGCAAACTCCACGAAGGACAAAGATATGGGGGATATCAAGAGGGGGAGTTTGTTGACTATATGAGTCATCTCGAAAAAGTTACTTTTGAAGTGATGACAGCAACCATGTTTGAGCACCATTTGAATGCCAATCTGGCTGTTAAATGTGCTATGCTACACGACTCCATAGAGGATACTCCAATCACATTCAGTGAAATCAATAAAAAATACGGGTTAGAGGTAGCCGAAGGAGTTAAGGCTTTAACCAAAAATAAAAAAATCAAGAATAGAAAAGCCAAACTGATCGATACGCTCGAAAGAATTAAAAAACAGCCCATTGAAGTGTGGGTTGTCAAAATGGCTGATCGTTTGGCCAATTTAAGTTATCCTCCTTTTTACTGGGATAACCAAAAGATTATAAATTATTTAGAAGAATCTGAAATGATTTATAATTATCTTCATGAAGGGTCCCCTTTTTTAGCCCAAAAATTAAAAAACAAAATGATTGAATATCAAAGATTTATACATGAAACCAAACTTTAGAAATACAACAGTAGCATTTCAACATTTAACAAATGGTGAGATGCGCAGAGCGATTTTTCTTTTCACTTTTATCACCAAACCTTTTTGGGTTCTTTTGGGAAAAAGGTTGTTAGCCGTAGCTCAATTTTTACATATACCATACGGCTGGGCAGTAAAAGGGAATCTTTTCCAACACTTTTGTGGTGGTACACGGGTAGATACATGTGATCCGGTTATCGAAAAACTGGGAAAATTCGGAGCTTATTCGATTCTGGATTATTCAGCAGAGGGTCTACAGGGAGAATCAAACTTTGATAAGGTATGTGAAGAGATTATGAGAACTCTTGATGTAGCAAAAAATCAAAAATGGATCTCTTTTGGGGTGTTCAAGTTCACCGGAATGGCCTCATTTGAACTTCTGGAGAAGGTTGCTGCCAAAACACCTTTAACCGATGAGGAGCAACAACGTTGGATAGCAGCCAAAGAGCGTGCCAAAAAGATTTACAGTAAAGCTTCTGAGTTGGGGATCTCTATCTTTGTAGATGCGGAAGACTCCTGGATTCAACCTGCCATTGATGAAATGGTATACGAAATGATGCCTCAGTTTAATAAAGAGAAACCGATTGTTTTCACAACGATACAAATGTACAGAACGGAAGGACTCCAAATGTTGCATGAGTTGTATCAATTTGCAACAAAGAACCAGTGCAAGGCCGGTGTTAAACTGGTTAGAGGTGCCTATATGGAAAACGAAAGAGCAAGAGCTTTTCAAATGAGATACACCTCCCCTATCCATTTTACCAAAGCAGATACTGATCACGCATACAACGAAGCTGTTTCATTCTGTTTGGATCATCTGGATCAGATTCATGTCTGTATCGCGACTCACAACGAAGAGAGTTGTGAAAAAGCGATCGAAAAGATGGAACAACTGGGAATTAACAATGGAGATAAGAGGGTTTCCTTTGCTCAACTATACGGGATGAGCGACCATATTACCTTTAATCTGGCCCATTCAGGGTATTATGTTTCCAAATACTTACCGTACGGCCCTGTTGAAAAAGTGATGCCCTATCTTGTAAGACGGGCTGAAGAGAACTCCTCTGTTGCAGATCAATCCAACAGAGAGATTGAAAACTTTAGAAAGGAACTTACAAGAAGAATTCAACTGCGTTAAAAAAAACAAATGGATCATCACAACATCTTATTTGCATTAGGATTAACGTTATTTGCAGGTTTATCCACCGGGATCGGAAGTGCTATGGCACTCGTATCCAAGAAGTTCAACCCCAAATTTTTGGCTCTTTCACTCGGGTTCTCTGCAGGAGTTATGATTTATGTTTCCTTAGTAGATATATTTCCCAAAGCTAAAGACTCCCTATCCGTTGCTTTTGGAGATAAAATGGGACATTTCTGGACAATAATTGCTTTTTTTGCCGGTATTGCATTAATCGCGATCATAGATAAGATGATCCCTTCTTATGAGAATCCCCATGAAATTCAGAAAATGGAGAAGATAAATGAGTCTCCTGAACAACAAAAGAAGTTAATGCGGATGGGACTATTTTCAGCATTGGCGATTGCCATTCACAATTTCCCGGAAGGGTTAGCCACATTTATGGGTGCTATGACCGATCCAGGACTTGGTATCAGTATAGCAGTAGCGGTTGCAATCCATAATATCCCGGAAGGGATCGCTGTTTCTGTTCCCATTTTTTATGCAACCAAAAGCAGAAAAAAGGCGTTTTGGTATTCCTTCCTTTCCGGGTTAGCAGAACCCGTTGGGGCTATCATTGGTTATTTCATTTTACTGCACCTTTTCAATGATGCCACTTTTGGGATGATCTTTGCGGGGGTTGCCGGTATTATGGTTTATATCTCTTTGGATGAGCTACTTCCAACCGCCGAAGAGTACGGTGAACACCATATTGCCATCGGTGGTTTGGTGGCCGGCATGGCAGTAATGGCATTCAGCTTACTTTTACTTTCCTAATTTTATTCGTGCATTCGTGGCATTTATATTTCTTTGCGCCCTTCGCGAGAAATGATTAAAAAATGGAAAATGAAGATAAAAAATATAAAAGAATAAATCTGTGGTCATCTGTTAAATCTGTGTCATCTGTGTTCTATTAACAAGTTTTTGCTGTTAAAAAAATGGTAAATTTGCAAATTGTAAACATAAAAACAATCTTTTATGAAAAAAATACCATTTTTAATCATTTTCACCCTCGTTTTTGCAC
>JAEWUL010000007.1 GCA_023459435.1 Bacteroidota bacterium | reverse complement strand
GTGCGAAACAACCAGAATACAACCTTGAAAATGATCCAGAAACTCTTCTAAAAGGTTTAAAGTGTCAATATCAAAATCATTGGTAGGTTCATCCAGAATTAAAAAGTTTGGGTTTTTTATCAAGGTTATTAAAAGGTTTAATTTTCTCTTTTCCCCACCACTTAAATCCTCATAATAGGTATATTGTTGTTCATATTTGAATCCGAAATAGTTTAAGAATTGGGATGCTCCCACATAGTTTCCACTTTGCAGCTGTATCATTTCTGCACTCTCTTTTACAATATCGATAACACGTTTATTGCCTTGAACCAGAAGACCTTCCTGCGCGAAATAACCAAACTGAATGGTCAAACCCGGGGTGATTTTTCCGGCTGTAGGATGTAATTGCCCCATAATGAGTTTTAAAAGGGTACTTTTTCCGGTACCATTGCGTCCTACGATACCACACTTTTCCCCCTTTTTGAAAGTGTACGAGAAGTCATCAAGAATAAGTTTATCTGGATATGAAAAATCAAGGTTGTTGATTTCCAGTATCTTATTTCCTAACCTTTCTGTTTTAACATGAAATCCTTCCTGTTGTTTTTCCACTTTTTTATGGGCTGACTCACTTAATTGATCAAATGCTTTTATACGTGCTTTTGCTTTTGTGGTTCTGGCTTGTGGTGATGTATGAACCCATTCCAGTTCAGTCCGGTATAGTTGTTTTATCTTGTCAAATTCAGCAGATTCATTAGCCATTCTTTCTGCTTTCTTCTCCAGATAATAGTCGTATTTACCCTTATACTGATATATTTTTTGATTGTCTAATTCAATGATATTGTTGCACACCTGATCTAAAAAAAACCGATCATGGGTTACCATTAACAAAGTGGTATTGGAAGTGGAAAGATATTCCTCGAGCCACTCTATCATGTCAATGTCCAGATGGTTGGTAGGTTCATCCAGAATTAAAAGGTCTGTTTCAGTGATTAAGGTCTTGGCTAAAGCTGTTTTTTTTCGTTGGCCACCTGATAAAGAGCCCAGATTTCTAAATATATCATCAATGCCAAAACGGGATAAGATCTCTTTTACTTTGCTTTCCATATCCCATGCATGTAATCGATCCATCTCTAAAAGCGCTTTCTCCATCCGGATATGCAATTCAGGATGATCACTGTTCTTTAGTAAAGTTAAACAGGTTTCATATTCTTTTACAGCCTGAATAACAGGAGTCTGAGATTCAAAGATGAGATCTATCACACTGTAATTATCCTGAATCTCATCCATTTGTGGGAGATAGGATATAGTGATATCTTTTCGCGTAACCACCTGACCTTTGTCAGGGTATTCTAAACCGGCAATAATATTCAATAAAGTGGTTTTTCCAGATCCATTCTTAGCAATAAGGGCACTTTTTTGACCCTTTTCAATCCCAAAAGTGATCTCATCAAACAATAATTTTTCCCCGTAAGTTTTGGTAAGTTTCTCAACAGTAAGATAATTCATAGTTTTTTCTTTAATGTGCAAAGATACGAAATTAAGATAAAGAAAAAAAAAGTATATTTGCCAACCTAAAAATGTTTATGCTAACTGAACAAGAAATTGATTTATTAAAGTTGCAATTAGCTGATTGTAAGAAAATTGCAATAGTGACACATTACAATCCTGATGGGGATGCATTGGGCTCTTCTTTGGCTATTTATTCCCATTTTAAAGAGTTAGGATTTGAAGTGAATTGTATTGTACCCAATCCTTTCCCTGATTATCTTTCCTGGATGCCTTATGCTTCCCAGGTGGTCAATGCTCAGAAACAATTGAAAAAGGCCGTTAGATTGATTGAAAAAGCTGACATTCTGTTTGTTTCGGATATGAATGCTGCTCACAGAGCCGGAAAAGATCTGGAAGACTCTATTGTTCATACCAATGCATTTAAAGTATTGATTGATCATCATCCAAACCCTGCTTTTGACGCTCAAATAATCTATTCAACCATTCATGCAACATCAGCAAGTGAAATGGTTTATCGGTTTATTAAAGAACTATACCCCTTACAACAACTCTCAAAAAACGTTGCTGATTGTGTGTATACTGGAATGATTACCGATACAGGTTCGTTAAGCTATGCCTGTAACCGTCCTTTGATTTATGAAATCCTGAAAGAGTTGATGGAGATTGGCGTGGACGGAGAACTGATTCATCGGCAGGTGTACGATAATTATTCGGAAAGCAGACTGCGCTTACTGGGCGTTTCTTTAAACAATATGGTTGTTATGGATCAAAATGCAACTTCATATATGTATTTAACACGACAGGATCTTTTGGATAATGGATTTAAAAATGGGGATACTGAGGGGTTTGTCAATTATGGACTTGCTTTAAGTAGTGTTAAGTTTACCGCTTTTTTTACGGAAAGAGAAGGTAGAGTGAGAATTTCTTTCAGATCCAAAGATGAATTTGATGTGAATGTTTTTGCTGCAACATATTTTAATGGGGGTGGCCATAAGAATGCCTCTGCTTCTTATCATTATGATACACTCGATAATACATTGAAATATTTTGAAGAGGTTGTTAGAAATCATCCTGAGTTAAAAAACGAATGAAAAATAGGATTCCTTTTTTTATTCTCGCTGCATGGCTTGTGCTTTTGATCTTCTCT
>JAEWUL010000006.1 GCA_023459435.1 Bacteroidota bacterium | reverse complement strand
CTTGGCGACCTCTGCGTTTTATTAATATTTGAATCGCAAGGAACGCAAAAGTGCAAAGGATCTTTTGTGTTTTTTTATAAATCTCTGCGGTCTTGGCGACCTCTGCGTTTTATTAATATTTGAATCGCAAAGAACGCAAAGGCGCAAAGGATTTCTTGTGTTTTTATAAATCTCTGCGGTCTTGGCGACCTCTGCGTTTTATTAATATTTGAATCGCAAAGTACGCAAAGGTGTAAAGGATTTCTTGTGTTTATTTAATAAATCTCTGCGGTCTTGGCGACCTCTGCGTTTTATTATAATTTGAATTGCAAAGTACGCAAAGGCTCAAAGGATTTTTTTTTGGAACTATTGTGTTTTGTATGAATAAATTTGTATTTTTGTCACCTGAACTAACTAAACTAAAAGAACTATGACAGAAAATGAAATCTCTAGAATCATTATTGGGAAATCAATAGAAATTCACAAAGAATTGGGTCCTGGATTGTTAGAATCCGTTTACGAAAAAATTCTCGCTTATGAGTTGATTAATGAAGGATTATTCGTAAAAACACAAGTACCTTTACCTGTATTTTACAAAGGGATATATCAGGAAATTGGTTTTAAAATTGATCTTCTTGTTGAAGATAAAGTCATTGTTGAATTAAAATGTGTTGAATCTTTAGCTCCCATTCATTTTGTTCAAACTAAAACGTATCTGAAATTATCACAAATAAAACTTGGATTGTTGATAAATTTCAATACAGTTGTGTTGTACAGAGAAATCAAAAGGATTGTAAATAATCTTTAAATATTTCTTTGTAGTCTCAGGATTAACTGTTTTTTTTTTGGAATCATAAAAAAATGTTTTATATTTGTCGCCCTAAAAACATACTGCTATGACACATTCAAAAGACCAATGGGGAAGTAAAATCGGGTTGGTGTTGGCAATGGCCGGTAACGCTGTTGGGTTTGGAAATTTTTTAAGGTTTCCGATTCAGGCGATTCAAAATGGGGGAGGGGCGTTTATCATTCCTTATCTTGTTTGCTTTGTTTTTCTAGGATTACCGTTGGTTTTTGTGGAGTGGACTATGGGGCGGTTTGGAGGTTCTTATGGAAATCATACGGTTCCTTTTACGATGGAGAAGTTGGGGAAAGGGCGTATCTGGAAGTATTTTGGAGCTATTAGCTTTTTTACCACCATCGGAATCGCTTCGTACTATTGCTACCTGGAAAGTTGGACCATCTCCTATCTTTATCACTCGTTACTGGGTACTTTCCACGGGATGTCTCAAGGCGAGATTGCACAGTTTTTTACCGATTATCATGATAGATCTTCAACTCATTCCGGACTTGCATATGAAAATGTGATTATTTTTCTTTTATGCATTGTGTTGAATGTCTATATTTTATGTAAAGGATTAAAAGGGGGGATTGAGAAAGTGGCTACATATGGGATCCCTTTGTTGATTTTCTTTGGAATTTTTTTAGCCGTACGTGGTGTTATGATACAACCAGGTGAGGAGGGGGCTGTGGCTTCCGGAATATCAGGTCTCGATTTCCTATGGACCCCACAGTTCCAATCCCTCACAGATCCAAAAGTGTGGCTTGCAGCTGCCGGTCAGATCTTTTTTACCCTTTCGGTCGGTATGGGTACCATCCAGTGTTATGCTTCCTATGTAAAGAAAAATGATGATATTGCTCTCAATGCTTTCTCAACCAGTTTTGTGAATGAGTTTGTGGAGATTGTGTTGGGAGGAACTATTCTGATCTCTATTTCTGTAGGGTTTTTTGGTATAGATGCCGTAAAAGATCTGGTCGCTAATGAGGGCGGTTTTGGTATTGCATTCCAGTCGATGCCATTCTTGTTCCAAAAATTTGGAGTGATCATGGGAACCCTTTGTGGAGTGGCTTTTTTTGGTCTCCTTTTTATTGCCGGAGTCACCTCTTCACTAGCGATGGGAACCCCTTTGGTGAGCTTTTTACAGGATGAATATCATTTGAAAAAACGACATGCTTCCATGCTTTTCGGTTTGGCGATCTTAATCTTTGGATTACCTACAGTGTTGTTCTTCAGAGAGGGCGTCTTTGATGAGTACGACTACTGGGCCGGTACCGTGGGGGTGTTTACCTTTGCGATGTTGCAGATCATCCTCTTCTCCTGGGTGTATGGTGCTGATAAGGGCTGGAAGGAGTTTAACAGAGCCTCTACCATAAAAGTACCCGGTTTTTTTAGACTGATTATCAAATATATAACTCCGATCATGTTGATTGTGATTTTTGTGGCTGCTTTAATTCAACCAGCCAACGGAGACTGGAAAAGTGCCTTTACCGAAGGTTGGAGTTTTGATGGCTCTAGTGTCATTGGCCGTATGATGGGTAAAGGAGCCCGTGAAAATGGAATCTATACGGCAATGGCCCGATACTTTCTGATTACCATTTTTATTTCCGGAATGGTACTGGTGTTTTTTGCTTCTAAAAAAAGAAGATCCCATTCTAAACATACCTCTAAATCGAAATAACTATGAATACTACTGCTTTAATCATTATGGTGTCCGTGTGGGTTTGCGTTTCTGCTCTTACTGTTTATTTCATTGTTAAAACATTAAAAAAATAAAATTTCCAAAAAGCTCTCCCTGCTAATAACACTCTTATTACTAAATATATATGAAAAACCAATGGAATTTTACAGCTACAGAGCTGTCGGCAGTCACTACAATTGGAGTGATCATTATCTTGTTTTCTTTTTATCATTTATTTATTCGTTGGAAACCGGGTCATCCTAAGACTAGCGAAACTTTTATGGGGTTTGTTTCAAATCTATACAGAGACAATAAACCGATGGATACGATTCCCAAAAAGGGTAGTGATACGATTAAAGGGAAATCACAGCAACGGAAAGTGGAGTATCAGGTTGTGAAAGTGGATCTTAACCATTGTGATACGACAGATTTGAAAGGGATTCCGATGTTTGGAAGTGCCCGGGCTAAAAAGGTGATTGAATACCGGGAACAACTGGGTGGGTATCATTCTGTATACCAGATAAAAGAGATATTTATCCTTCAGGATCTGGAGATTGATTTTATTGATCAGTATTTTACAGTACAAAAAAATGATTATCAGAGAATTAAGATCAATAGCGCAACCTATGAGGAACTAAAAAAGCACCCATATCTGGATGCTTATCTGGCGAAACAGGTACTAAAATATCGGGAGAAAATGGGCCCTTTGAACTCTTTTGAGGAACTTCAAAAGGCCACCAATGCTTACGCTTCCCTTATTGATAAGTTGAGACCCTATATTATGTTTGATTAAATGAATAGGTTGATGTTGGCTTTGTCGGCGCGCTCCATGTAAGTGGCAACACCCCCAATGGTTACTTCATCCATCAGCTCTTCTCTTTTTACACCCATCATGTCCATTGACATCTGACAGGCAATAAACTCTACGCCATTCTCTAAAGCTTGCTCACGTAATGATTCTAATGAAGAGATCCCTTTCTGAGTCATTAGATAACGCATCAGTTTATCACCCAATCCTAGGAATGACATTTTAGACATTTTGAGTTTCATCGAGTGGGATGGCAACATGATGGAGAACATCTTGTCGAAAAACCCTTTTTTCACTTTGGGCTTATCCATTTTTTTGATCACATTTAATCCCCAGAAGGTGAAGAAGATCGTCACTTTTTGTCCGGTAGATGCAGCGCCATTTGCTAATACAAAGGTTGCCAATGCTTTATCAAGATCATCACTAAACATGATCAGTGTTTTTCCTTTGTCATTACAAGTGGTAACTACATCACAACTTTTAGCCCCACTTTTTTCGATAACAGCTTCATAAATCCCTTTTGATGAGCTGTTTGAAATCAGGATGTTGTTGGTTGTATTACACCATGATTCTACATCTCTGGCAAAGCCGGCATCTGTTGAGCTGATATGAACCTGATCCCCAACCTGAGCTTCATCGATCGCTTTTTTGAGTTTCATGATAGGCCCCGGACATTGCAACCCGGTGGCATCAATGGGGATAAATTGTTTTTTAAGTTCAGATGTGTTGATTTGAAAGTCGTTAGCTTCTTCTGCTCTTTTAAAGATGGGGGTTTCCAGATTTTCATAAGAAGTGGTCGCAGAAACATAGGTTTTATATCCTCCTGAGAGGTTGTATACCTGTTTGAATCCGTTTTGTACCAGTATTTTAAGTGCTAAATAGCCTCTTAACCCGATGGCACAATGGGTGTATATTTTTTTATCCTGCGGAAGTTCATCCAAACGCAATCTGAGTTCATCCACTGGGATATTGTAAGCCCCTTTTATGAACCCCATTTCAAACTCCTCTTTGGTTCTTACATCTAGGATAAATACTTCGTTAGGGTCGGCTTTTTGCATCTCTCTCCAGGTTACAATAGGCATTTTACCATTGAAGATATTGTTGGCCACATAACCGGCAATAGAGATCGGGTCTTTTGCTGAAGAGTAAGGAGGTGCATAGGCATGTTCCACCTGCATCAGGTCAAAGATGGTTTTTCCCAGTTTGATCAGAAGGGCAATCTGGTCGATCCTTTTATCTACACCATCATAACCAACACCCTGAGCGCCAAATAGTTTCCCGGTTTTTGGATCAAAAGTGAGTTTCAAGGCGATTTGAGTAGCTCCGGGGTAGTATCCGGCATGGGAACCGGAGTGTGTCCATGAACTGAAATAAGGGATCTCCGCTTCTTTGAGTTTTTTGGCTGGAACCCCTGTGGAAGCTACCGTGATATCAAACACTTTTGCAATTGAGGTTCCTATAGAGCCTTCATAGGTTTCAGTGTTGCCAAGTACCATATTATCAGCCACCAATCTGCCTTGTCTGTTGGCCGGATTGGCAAGGTAGTTTAACCAGGGTTTTCCGGTGATGGGATGAGGGAATTCAATAGCATCACCAACAGCGTATATGTCTGGAACAGAGGTTTGTAAATGTTCATCCACCCAGATTCCACCGGTATCTCCGATCTTGATCCCAGAATCTTTGAGGAAGTTGATCTCAGGTCTAACGCCTATGGATAAAATGACAATATCTGATTCAATAATTTTTCCGCTGGAGAGGTAGGAGAGGATTCCGTTGTCGCTTTTTTCAAGTTTGATGACACTATCGTTGATATGAAGCTGCACCCCTTTTTCTGCCAGATGTTGATGCACCAGCTGAGCCATTGAGAAATCAATGGGGGCCATCACCTGATTGATTTTTTCAACAATATTTACCTGAGCACCAAGATGATATAGATTCTCAGCCATCTCTAACCCAATAAAACCTGCTCCAATCACTACCGCCTTTTTGATTTTACGTTGGGTAACATATGTTTTGATATTGTCGGTGTCCGGTACATTTCTGAGAGAGAAAACACCCTCCAGATTGATCCCGTCGATTTTGGGTTTTATGGGAGCCGCACCAGGTGAAAGGAGGAGTTTGTCGTAACGCTCTTCATAAAAATCCCCTTTGTGATTTCTAACCGTAACGGTTTTCTTTTCAGGGTTGATCTTGATTGCTTCATGCTCCACTTTCACTTCCGCATTAAAACGGTTCCCGAAAGAGGTGGGCGTTTGAAGGAAAAGTCTCGAACGGTCATTGATGGTTCCTCCGATATAGTAAGGGAGTCCGCAATTGGCATAAGAGATATATTTCCCTTTTTCTAAAATTACGATTTCAGCGTTTTCATCGATTCTTCGAATACGAGCAGCAGCAGTAGCTCCACCGGCAACACCGCCGATTATTAAATGTTTCATGATTTAAATAGTTATTTTTGTTTACAGTTGGTTTTTTAGAATGAGCAAAAATCATGCCATTCTGCTTTGTTTTCAAGTGGATGGGCGTAAAGTTCCAGAAACAGTTTCTCCAGGATCTGAGGCTCCTCAATATCCTGTATCAATGAGAGCTTTTCTTCCATATATTTTTTAAATGCAATCCATTCAGATTCAGTGTATTTCGATTTGTAGTTGTCAGTATGATGCAACATGTCAAAAGCGATATAGTTGGTGTTCCAGAATGTATAGTTTTCAATGATTCTTTGGTCGATCAGCTTAGTTAACTCATGACAAAAAGTGAAGTAGTTATCGGAGAGGTTGTTGATCTCTTCTTCAGAGATGGTTTTGGTAATCATCAGAGATGTGTTTCCTTTTTGTTGATTCAATCCATAAATGATACTTTCCAGGTCTTCGTTTTTATGTTTTTTGTAGACCCCGCCGATCTGTTTGAAATAGATCTCTCTCACCTTCATATAATCACAAGGTTCATACTGGTATGAGATCGATATCGGGGTGATATTCATTTGGATAAAATGATTTTTAAAATCTTTTCTACCGCTCATGGAGTACATTTTAACCAAACCGGGGTCTGTTTTATCAAAACCATCTTTGGTTCTTCCGTTTCTTTGAGCGATCCAGGTTGATTTTTTCTTTTCAGTGATTGTAAACTTCAGATATTCAGAGAGTCTGGATAGTTTGATATAGAGTTCTCTAGCGGTACCGCTACGGTCTGTTTTATACATCTGACATGTTTTTCCGATATCCACGATCAGAGGATTCATCATC
>JAEWUL010000005.1 GCA_023459435.1 Bacteroidota bacterium | reverse complement strand
ATGTATATGATGCTAATCAATCCGGCAATTTGGTAAAAGTTCTTTCCGGGGAACATATCGGAACCATCATTAAATAATATTACCATGAACAATAAAGTTGAAAATCAAGAGGTTGAACTCATTCAAGTTTATAAAAAAGCAAAAAAAAGAGTTCATTTTAAAATCCATTTCGGTTTTTATTTTTTAATCTTGACTTTCCTTTGGCTGGTCTGGTTTTTTATTTTTAAGAAAAATAGTGCAGAAACATTATTTTTAGAATCGATCCTATTTTTAACGTTAGCATGGACTTTAGTATTAATCGGGCACTATCTCTATTCCTACAAATGGAATAACACATTGGTAGAAAATGAGATAAAAAATCTATTAAAAAATCATAAAGAGATCAATCTGACCGATGATCAGGTCTCAGAAATTGTAAAATCAAACGAAAAAAACTTAAAATAATTATAGTAAAATATGGAAGAAACAATCAATTGTTTAAATCTTACAAAAGATGCCATGAATCAGGTGGTTTCTTTTTATGAGAAAGAGATACAGAAAATCAGAGCCGGTAAAGCATCCCCTCAGATGTTGGAAGGATTAAAAGTTGATTATTATGGCAATCCAACACCTATTGAACAAATTGGGAATATCAGCACTCCAGATGCCAGACAAATTGTGATTCAACCATGGGAAAGAAATATGCTTCAACCTATTGAAAAAGCAATTTTAGCGGCCAATCTGGGTTTTACACCCCAAAATAATGGAGAATTTATCCGAATTGTTGTGCCATCTCCAACTGAAGAAAGAAGAAAAGAACTGGTTAAAAAAACAAAACAGGAAGCAGAACAAGCTAAAGTGAGTGTCAGAAATGTTAGAAGAACATCCAATGAGACTGCTAAAAAGCTAAAAGATTCGGGAATTCCGGAAGATGCCGTTAAAAAACTGGAATCTGATATTCAAAAAGTTACCGATGATTTTATCATCAAAATTGATAAAATCTCTGAAGCTAAAGAAAAAGAGATTATGACCATTTAATTTATAACAATTTTTAAAAATATTTATCATGAATTTACCTAGTAATTTAAAGTACACTAAAGATCACGAATGGATCTCTATTGATGGAGATGTTGCCACTGTTGGAATTACAGCTTATGCTGCTGAACAATTAGGTGATATCGTTTTTGTTGATATCAACACAGTTGGTGAAACATTAGCATATGAAGAGGTTTTCGGAACCATTGAAGCAGTTAAAACCGTTTCGGATCTTTATTTACCTATCAGCGGAGAAATTTTAGAGTTTAATGAAGCATTGGAAGGAAATCCTGCTCTAATCAATTCTGAACCATATCAAGGTGGTTGGATTATCAAAATTAAACCATCTAACCTTTCTGAAATTGAACACCTTCTAACTGCTGAAGCATATCAAGCAATTATTGATTAATTTTGAATTTTTGATCTCATTTTTTTCTAAAAAGAGAACAATAAAAATGTAAAAAAAAAGTTATATCTTTGCAGACTATTTCTGTATTGAAAATAACCTTAAAAAATGAATCACAATGATTGAAAAAAAATCAACAAAAGGTGACATTGAAAAGAAACGCACATCCTTTTTATTAATAGGATTGGTGGTTATATTAGGACTGGTATATGCCGGTTTTGAACTGTTTGCAACTGCAGATCAGATCAATGACTTGTCTATTCAGGATGAAGAAGCAATCATCATCATGGATGATCAAACCAAAGCAACAGACCAGGCTCCTCCTCCCCCTCCACCGGTAGAACAACAACAAGAACAGATTCTTGAAATTGTGGATAATAACGTAATTGTTGATAGTGATGTGGATTTTCTCGTAGATTTTGATCAAAATGAGATCATCGCTGACTATACTCCTGTTGAAATCATCCAAGATGAGGGTAGTGAACCACCTCCTGTTCGTTTCGTAGAACAAATGCCCGAATTTCCAGGTGGAATGGATGCTTTTAACGCCTATTTAAAAAGAGAACTTCGTTACCCCGAACAATGCCGCCAGATTGGTATTACCGGTGTCGTTCTTGTTGAATTTGTTGTTGAAAGAAACGGTTCTATCTCTAATGTTAAAGTTTTGGTTCCCGTTTATCCTGATCTTGATGCAGAAGCGATTCGTGTTATCAGTGCTTCCCCAAAATGGAATCCCGGTAAACAAATGGGAAAAGCTGTAAGAGTATTCTACCAAATCCCAATCCGTTTCTCTTTGAATTAATATTCATAAATTTCACATATAAAAAGGCTAATCGATTGATTAGCCTTTTTTTTTGGTTTTAATAATATTGAACATTTATTTTCGTTTTATATAAAACAAACACCACACATTTAAAACCATACCGCCATGTTATCCAAAAAAAAACCTTCAGCTGACATTGATAGAAGAAGAAGCACATTCTTACTTCTTGGTTTAGTCGTTGTTTTGAGCTTGATCTATGCAGGCTTTGAACTCATTGCATCTTCAGATCGTAATGAACCGAAAACAATCCCTGATGATCAAAATATCATTATTGTGGATCATATAAAAAATACAGATCAAAAAATGGAGACTCCCAAAAAGGAACTTTATAAAGAACAAATCTTAAAAACAATTA
This sequence comes from Bacteroidota bacterium, assembly GCA_023459435.1. GTDB lineage: Bacteria > Bacteroidota > Bacteroidia > Bacteroidales > WCHB1-69 > UBA5429. The sequence goes on along the minus strand of JAEWUL010000005.1, from coordinate 252 downwards.
AGAAAGAGATTCCTATTCCAACCGGCTTTATTGATTGGACCAATTTGCCAGAGGATCACTTTGCCGTGGATACCAATACAATCATTATTATCCAACCGGAACCTGATGACTTTGAAGCGAAACCTTTTGCCCGAAAAATGCCTCAATTCCCTGGTGGAGAAGATGCTTTTAGAAAGTACATTCAAAACGAGTTGGTTTACCCTGAAGAAGCTAGAAAACTTGGTGTGGAAGGGATTGTCCTTGTTCAATTTG
>JAEWUL010000004.1 GCA_023459435.1 Bacteroidota bacterium | reverse complement strand
ATGTACATTATCGATAATAGTACAAAAGAGATTATTTTAAACCGAAGAATCGAGATGGTAGGGATTCCCTCTTTTCTTGAGCAATATGAAAAAATGAAAGCCTATAAACAAACTTTACAACCCAAATAAATACATACATGAATTTTGTTGAAGAATTAAAATGGCGTGGCATGCTCCACGATGTGATGCCGGGAACGGAAGCTCAGTTACAAAAAGAATTAACAGCAGCTTATGTTGGAATCGATCCTACCGCTGATTCACTTCATATTGGACACCTGGTTAGTGTGATGATGTTGTACCATTTTCAAAGGTGTGGACATAAACCTATCGCCTTACTTGGGGGAGCAACCGGAATGATTGGGGATCCTTCAGGTAAATCTCAGGAAAGAAATCTCCTTGATATTGAAACACTTCGTCATAATCAGGAATCTATCAAAAAACAACTTGCCAAATTTTTAAATTTTGAAGAAGATAAACCCAACAGTGCCATTTTAGTAAATAACTACGATTGGATGAAAACGTACAGTTTCTTAGATTTTATCAGAGATATTGGGAAACATCTGACTGTTAACTACATGATGGCCAAGGATTCTGTTAAAAAAAGATTGTCAGGGGAAGGAGAAGGGATGTCGTTTACTGAATTTACCTATCAGTTGGTACAGGGATACGATTTTCTTTATCTGTATCAAAACTACAACTGTAAATTACAAATGGGTGGATCTGATCAATGGGGAAACATTACCACTGGTACAGAGTTGATACGAAGAAAAGCTAATGGTGAAGCATTTGCGTTGACATGTCCTTTAATTACCAAAGCAGATGGAGGTAAATTCGGAAAGACAGAGCAAGGGAATATTTGGCTGGATCCTCAAAAAACATCACCTTATACATTCTATCAATTTTGGTTGAATTGTTCAGATGTGGATAGTAAGAAATATATTCGTATATTTACACTCTTCAATAAAGAGGAGATAGAAGCTATGGAAAAAGAACATGACGAAGCACCTCATTTAAGGATTCTGCAAAAAGCGTTAGCTAAAGAACTGACAATCAGAGTTCACTCTGAAGAGGAGTATCTTGCGGCACTTAATGCTTCTGAAATTCTATTTGGTAAAGGAACAGCAGAGTCTCTTGCTGCACTCCCGGAACAAACTTTTTTGTCCGTTTTTGAAGGAGTCCCTCAGTTTGAAGTATCCCTTAAAGATCTTAATGAAGGATATTCTGTGGTTGATTTTTTAACCGAAAAAGCACCTGTATTTCCATCTAAAGGGGAGATCCGACGAATGTTGAAAGAGAATGGTTTGTCTGTCAATAAACAAAAAGTGGATGAAAATTATATCGTAACATCAACTTCATTATTGAATCAGAAATATATTTTGGTTCAAAAAGGGAAGAAAAATTATTTTATTATTCATGTTAAATAGATCAAAATGAACTGGCTTGTTATCATTTTTTTGATTCTTATCGGAGTTGTAGCACTTCTTCTTGAATTGTTTGCACTTCCGGGTGCCATTGTTGGGATTATTGGGTCATTGTTCATCATTGCCGGTATTGTATTGTCATATATTCAGTATGGTGCTGTGGCAGGTAATTTGACATTGTTAGGGACAGGCTTGCTGATTATAGTTGCTGTTGTCCTTTTCCTGAGATCCAAAACCTGGAAAAAAATGACATTAACTACTCAGATTGATGGAAAAATGAATATTCAACCTGACTCTCTTCAGGTGGGTATGGAAGGCGTCTCATTGTCCAGATTAGCCCCCTCCGGAAAAGCGATCATCAACAATGAAATGGTGGAAGTATTCTCTTCACTGGACTTTATTGATCAAAATATGCCTATTGTGATTACCAAAATAGAAGGAAGTAAAATTATTGTTAAACTTAAATAAAATTTTTATGGACCCATTTTCAGTTTTTATTATTGTTGGAATTATATTCTTATTATTCCTCTTTTTATGGATTGTACCTCTCGGATTATGGTTTAATGCCTTATTAAACGGAGTTAGAATCTCTTTACTTCAACTCATTTTAATGCGATGGAGAAAAGTTCCACCCAGTATTATTGTTAATGAGTTAATTAAAGCTGCAAAAGCAGGAATTCCTATAAACAGAGATCAGTTGGAAGCACACTATTTGGCAGGTGGTCATGTACCTCCCGTTGTTAATGCTTTAATTTCTGCGGATAAAGCAAATATTTCATTGGATTTCAAATCAGCTACAGCAATCGACCTTGCTGGGAGAAATGTTTTAGATGCCATACAAACATCAGTTATACCTAAAGTTATTGATACTCCACCTGTTTCAGCAGTTGCAAAAGATGGTATTCAGTTGACAGCAAAAGCACGTATTACAGTAAGAACCAATATCAAGCAATTAGTGGGTGGTGCCGGTGAAGAAACAATCGTTGCCAGAGTTGGTGAAGGTATTGTTTCAGCTATTGGTTCAGCAATGACCCATAAAGTAGTATTGGAAAATCCGGATTCCATTTCAAAATTGGTACTATCTAAAGGTCTTGACTCAGGTACAGCTTTTGAAATACTTTCTATTGATATCGCTGATGTTGATGTAGGAAAAAATATTGGAGCATTACTTCAAATGGATCAGGCCAATGCAGATAAAAATATTGCTCAGGCAAAAGCTGAAGAGAGAAGAGCGATGGCTGTTGCAACAGAGCAAGAAATGAAAGCAAAAGCTCAGGAAGCTCGTGCAAAAGTGATCTTAGCTGAAGCTGAAGTACCATTGGCACTTGCTGAAGCATTTAGAAATGGAACATTTGGTGTTTTAGATTATTATAAACTCGAAAACATTAAAGCAGATACCCAAATGCGTGAAACTATTGCCAAGCCAAAATCAGGAAAATCTAATAATGATAATCTTATTTAAACTTATTCTTCATATGAAAAATGTATTGATATCTTTTGTCCTTTTCATACTTTTTTTTTCTTTAAATGCGCAAGATATTAAACTTCCTCAACCCATTACTACAGGTGGGTTGCCTCTAATGGAAACATTATCAAAAAGAGAAACAAATAGAAATTTTTCTCAAGAAGAAATTTCAAATCAAAAGCTGTCCAACTTACTTTGGGCAGCTTTTGGTATTAATAGGGAGAACGGTCGCCGTACCGCTCCATCCGCAAGAAATGCTCAAGAAACTGATATTTACGTTTTCACCAAGGAACGAGTGTATTTGTATATTCCAGATCAAAATTTACTTAAGGAAGTACATCATCAGGATTCCAGATCAAAATTAGTGAAACAGGAAGGTTTTGTGGATTGTCCTTTGCTATTACTTTTGGTTGCCAACTATGATAAAATGGACAGGTTTAAAGAGGAGGATAGAACTTTTTATGGTGCCATTGATGCCGGTTATATCAGTCAGAATATCTATTTGTTTTGTACATCTGAGAAT
>JAEWUL010000003.1 GCA_023459435.1 Bacteroidota bacterium | reverse complement strand
GTGTTTTATGATCTTTTTCTACCAAATCCCATTTGTTCATCACAATGACAACCCCTTTTCGGTTTCTGGCTGCCAAACTAAATATATTGATGTCTTGTGCATCAAAACCTTGTGATGCATCGCACATAAGGATACACACATCACTATTTTCAATAGCACGAACAGCTCTCATCACAGAGTAGAACTCCAGATTCTCTTCCACTTTCCCTTTTTTTCTCAAACCGGCAGTATCTACCAAAAAGAAATCAAATCCGAAGCTATTATATCTAGTGTATGTAGAGTCTCTTGTTGTACCCGCAAGCGGTGTCACAATTTGTTGTTCTTTACCAAGAAAAGTATTGATAATGGAAGATTTACCAACATTTGGTTTGCCAACAATGGTAATTTTTGGAATGGAATCTTCTGTTGATTCGTCACTATCTTTTGTAAAATGAGTAACAACTTCATCAAGTAATTCTCCGGTTCCGCTACCAGATGTTGCTGATATTGGAAATATATGCTCAATACCAAGGGAGTAGAACTCGGTATAATCGTAATAATTATTAGGGGAGTCTATTTTATTGACTACCAGAAAAAAAGGTTTTTTGCATCTTCTTAGCATTTTAGCAACATCTTGATCTAACGGAGTAACTCCTTCTCTTCCATCTACGAGGAATAAAATCACATCAGACTCTTCTATAGCAAAGGAAACTTGTTTTCTGATTTCATGTTCAAAAATATCATCAGAACCAACGACATATCCACCGGTATCAATGATTGAAAAATCGTACCCATTCCAGTCCCCTTTTCCATAATTTCTATCTCTTGTTACGCCGGCTATTGAATCCACAATGGCCTCTTTTGATTGTGTTAATCTATTAAATAAAGTAGATTTTCCGACATTTGGAGTTCCTACTAATGAAACGATGTTTCCCATGGTATTGTTTTTTTAAAAATTATATTATACGATATTGGCAAGCTGTTCTTTTAATTTTTCAACTTCATCTTTCATGCCAACAACGATTTGTTGAATATTAAAATGATTGCATTTAGAGCCGATAGTATTTACTTCTCTTCCAATCTCTTGTACTATAAAGCCCAGTTTTTTTCCTTGTGAGTTTTCTCCCTGAATCGTTTCCAGAAAATATTCACAATGTTTTTTTAATCTAACTTTTTCCTCAGTTATATCCAGTTTTTCAATATAGTAAATCAGTTCCTGTTCGAATCTATTTTGATCATATTTTCCTGTGAGTTGTGCATTTTCAAGTGATTCCATCATCCTTTTTCTGACAAGAATCATTCTTTCATTTTCAAACGGGATGATCTCATTTATTAGATCAGCAATCCGGTTTACTCTGGAAATAAGATCATGAGAAAGAATATTCCCTTCAGAGATTCTAAAATCGTTTACCTGAAGACAAGTTTCTTCGATATTTTTTTTAAGTTCTGTCCAGGTATTTTCATCCAATTCTTCTTTAGGGGATGAGATCACGTCTGGCATTCGTAGAGTTTGAATAAAAATATCTGAAGAGATTGGATTTTGAACGTAGTTGGAAAGTTCCTTGATTTTTTCATAGTATAGTTTGGCGAGTTCAAAGTCTATTGTTGTATTTAAAGATGTTGATTTATCTAAATAGATGGCTACATCAATTTTACCTCTTTCCAGTTGTTGTGCAATAATCGTTCTGATTTCATTTTCCTTATCACGAAAAAGAGAAGATATTCTCATATTGAGATCAAGTTGTTTACTATTTAGAGTTCTGATTTCAATAGTAATTGTTTTAGACTCAATGGTTACATTTTTTTTACCGAAACCGGTCATTGACTTAATCATAATTGATTATTTTAATAAAAAGGGTAGCCAAAGCTACCCTATACATTGATCTATAAATTTTAAAAAGCCAACAATTATTGAGCTTTTTCCACTTTTTTACTGGTAGCGTAATTAATTTTTAGGGCATTATTTGCTCTTAACTCTTCTTTAATTACATTAACATAGCGCATTTGAACATCTTTATCCACTTTAAGGGAGAATGTCAATTTGTTTTTATCAACTTCATCACGACCTGCTTTAGCTTCAATGATAAATTCACGGATGCTATTTTTAAGATCTTCCTGTTTAATGGTTTGATCGCTCAATTGAACTGAAATTTTACCTGGAGGGAGTGTATTCTCCTTTTTACTAATAGGAGCCCCAATGTAAATGGTTTCCACCAAAGATTTTTTCTCCAGTTTTTGTACTTCAGTAGCAGATGGTGGAGAGAGTTTCACTTTAACATTAGATTCACGCATATTAGTGATAACCATAAAGAAGAACAAGAACATGAAAATAATATCAGACATTGACCCGGTATTAATCTCAGGCAATTCTTTTTTTGCATCTTTTCTAAATCTAGCCATAGTTTCTTCTTTTATTCAGTTGTTTTATTCCAGTCCATAGGTTTAGCTTCAGATACTTGCATTGGAACAGCTTTTTTGATTGCAGATTGCATAGCAGTATCCAAGAATTGGAATTTCTTTCCAAAATATTGAGTAGCTACGTTATCACGAAGTTCATTGATCGCTTTTTCCAATTCGTTTTGTACAGAAACATAAACGTTATAAGATGTACTTTGGTCGTTTTTTAAAGAGATAATCCCTTTTGAAACCCGATAGTCACCAATAAGATTGATATTTTTAGTTTCTTTTACTGGAAGGTTAGGTAAGTCATAAGGGTTTTGAATAAACTCTTTGGTTTTATCTTTAAGTTGGGTAATCTCAATAACGGAACCATTAACACTAATTTCATTTTTGAAGTTCACAACCACATTTAAGACGTTACGTTCATTTTCAGGAACGGTAACAGAATCTTTAGCTGGGGGTGGCAATCTTCTTGGAATCCCTTGTTCTGTATTGATTGATGATGTCAACAAGAAAAATGTCAACAACAAAAATGAAATATCAGCCATTGAACCGGTATTTATTCCGGGGGTTTTTCGTGCCATTTTATCTATATTTTTTGATAGTATTCATTAACATTGTTCCGGCAATAAGCAAGAATGTTCCGAAGAATAATACGTAGAAAACGATCAAACCTGAACCAATCCACTTCATTGTAGAACTACTGATTTGCAACAACATTGCCTTTTCTGTTAATTCACCTGAGGAAATAAAATATCCAATAATTGCAACAAGTATAATTGCAGCAAATCCTAAAATTCCACCAATAGAAGACTTGAAGTTTTTTGTCATGTGATAGATGAAAAAGAAAACGAGAAGTGCAATTGTGCTGAAGAAAATGATATAGAACATAAGCAAAGCGGAGTTCAAATAAGTGGTTTGAGATGAGTACCCTTTAACGGTATCTTTAAGTGTAGTTAAGTCGATCTCTTTTTTAGTTTTTGAGTGAATGGCATTCACTTCATCAACCATTTTTAACATTTCATTAGCTGCTTTTAAATGGTCATTTTTTACTAAAAACTCTTGTTTAACAATATTATAATCAGCTTCAATGGTTTGGATATATG
>JAEWUL010000002.1 GCA_023459435.1 Bacteroidota bacterium | reverse complement strand
CCTCTATGGCCATTTGTACTTGTTCAGATGCGTTCATTTTTGGTTTAGGATGTAAGCAAATATCACAACTATGACAATTATCTTGTTCGTAAATCTCTCCAAAATAATGGAGTAAATGCTTTCTTCTACAGTTAGTAGATTCAGCATAAGCTGCTGTTTCAGCAACGAGTTGTTTTACGATCTCTTGTTCTGCTACAGATTTTTTTGTTGAAAATTTTTCTAATTTATATAAGTCTTTAATATCATAAAATGCAATACATAAACCCTCTCCGTCATCTCTACCCGATCTTCCCGTTTCCTGATAATACCCTTCTAAACTTTTGGGCATATCGTAATGAATCACAAATCTGACGTCGGGTTTGTCAATACCCATCCCAAAAGCAATAGTCGCCACAATCACATCACAATTTTCCATCAGAAAAGCATCCTGATGAGCAACTCTGGTATGGGAATCTAAGCCTGCATGGTATGGTAATGCCTTGATTTTGTTCGCTTGTAAAAACTCGGACAACTCTTCCACTTTTTTTCTGCTTAAACAGTAAATAATCCCAGATTTATTGGCGTGTTGCTTTACAAATTTTACAATCTCTTTATCAATATCTTTTGTTTTTTCCCTAACTTCATAATACAAATTGGCACGATTGAAGGAGGAAATATATAGATCTGCTTTCTCAATATGTAAGTTCTTTTGGATGTCACTCTGTACTTTTGGTGTTGCAGTCGCAGTTAAAGCAATAAGAGGAACTTTTTTGTCTATAATGTCAATAATCGCCCGAATTCTTCTGTATTCCGGTCTGAAATCATGTCCCCACTCCGAGATACAATGGGCTTCATCTATCGCAAAAAATGAGATGTTGATGTCATGAAAAAATTCTATATTCTCCTCTTTCGTGAGTGTTTCAGGAGCTACATATAACAATTTTGTTTTCCCTTCCAGTAAATCATCTTTGACGATCTTGATTTCAGCTTTGCTTAAGGATGAATTTAAAAAATGGGCTATTCCAAGCTCAGTTCCAAAGTTTCGAATCGCATCCACCTGATTCTTCATTAAGGCAATTAACGGGGAAATGATAATAGCAGTGCCTTCTGTGAGTAAAGCAGGTAATTGATAACATAAAGATTTACCACCACCGGTAGGCATGATCACAAAGCAATCCTTGCCTTTTAATAACGATTTGATCACTTTTAATTGATCCCCTTTAAAACTACCGTATCCAAAAAATTTTTTCAACATTTTTTGGATCTCTTTGTCAGAGATGTTTTGCATACCTTAGGAAAATATCATCGTTTGTATTTAAAATCTTTACCTATTTAAATTTTACTACAGTTTCGTTAAACAAAAGTACTAAATTTCATATCTCATTTATATTAAAAACTGGTTTTTTTTTGACATATTTTTGTAAGTAGTTGATAGTGAGTTGAAAAAAATTAAAAAGTCCGGTTTTTATCTAAATATTGGATCACATAGTCCTTGATCGATAACTCTAAAGGTCGAAACGCTCTCTTTAATCCTATCTTCCTTGCCTTTTGCATTTCAGCCTGTGTGAAATATTGGTACTTATCCCGAATATCTATCGGAATATCAATAAATTCTATATGTGGAGTTTGTTTCATCGCTTTAAAAGTCGCCATCGCTAATGCAATAAATGGCCTTGCATATCCAGTCCCTAAGTTGTAAATGCCACTCTCAGGTTTGTAATTCATGTACCAGTATAATACATTCACAACATCTTTTACATAGATGAAATCTCTGATTTGTTCCCCATCTCTATAATCCGAATGATGCGATTTGAACAACTTTGCATTCCCGGTTACTTTAATTTGATGATAGGCATGATATACAACTGAAGCCATCCGCCCTTTATGATATTCATTAGGCCCAAATACGTTGAAAAACTTAAAACCTGCCCAAAAAGGTGGGGCTTTGGTCTGTTTTAATACCCATTTGTCAAACTCATTTTTAGATCTGCCATATGGATTTAAAGGCTCTAATTTATGAATCAGACTATGATCATCAGAATATCCTAACACTCCGCTTCCATAAGTGGCTGCTGAAGATGCATAAATCAGCGGAATACCATATTTAGTGGCTAATGACCACATCCTCTGGGAATAATCAATATTTAACTCTTCAAATATTGAATAGTTAAATTCTGTAGTGTCAGTTCTCGCCCCTAAATGGAAAATAAAGTCGATTTTATCAGCATTTTGATCCGCCCATTTAAAAAAATCCTTCCGATCAATTTTGTCAACATATTTCTTATTGATCCAGTTAGAAATCTTAGCTTCTTTAGAAAAGTCGTCCACGAGAATGAGGTTTTCCATTCCCATATTGTTTAGTTTCTGAGTCATGCAACTGCCTATAAACCCTGCAGCTCCGGTAATTACTATCATAATAGTTCGTTTTAGTTAGGTTGTTTTAGATTGCAAATATATACAATCTTTAAAATAAAACAATGCCCATAACGAAAATAATAATAATTTATTTTTGGAAGGGATTTTTGGGTTTTGGTTGTTTAAAGGTTTAAGGGTTGAACACTTCGCTGTTTAAGGGTTTAAAGGTTTAAGGGTTGAACGCTTCGCTGTTTAAAAGTTTAAAAGTTGAAACACCCTTCAACTCTTAAACCTTTCAACCCTTCAACCCTTCAACCATTATTTATTAATAATTAGCACATTAGCATATTAACATATTAGCACATTATTTTGGGCATTCCGGCTCGCAAGCTCGCCGTCGGTCTCCGGCCTGTACTCCTCGTTTCGCTGCAAGGGTCTGAGCGGCCGGTCAGGAGCTCCCAAGGTCGCTCTGCCCGATCCGTCATCCCCTAAGCAGCTCAACTTGCGGGGTACCTGGCCTTCGCCCTAATGCGGGGCTCCTCTTCCAACGGAGCACTTCTCTCATATTCTAATATTTGCAGGGTTAAATTTGTTGCATTTACTTCATTTAGAGATTGATATAAATCTTGCTGATCTCACTTCAAACCAGTACCCTGCATTAATAAGAATATAAAATCAATACCCCATTTTTTTATTTCATTCCTCATATGTCAACTCCAAAATCGTATCAAATAACCCCATTTTCTCCTCTAATCATCACATTAACTGAGTAAAGAGCATAACTTTACACCCATTTTTGTGAAACAGGTTTAAAAAGTATACAAATAAGATTTGAAACATTTTATGCAAACATCTTGCAGTTTTTGTATATCTCTTTCCCTTTGGGAACTGCCATAGATCTTTCAACCATCGCTGCTGATGGATCGATCTTATACATGATCAGATCCACTACCATATACCAATATAGGTAGTTCTGCAAATAACTCGAGGATACGCCATGAAACCGTTCTAAAAAGCGGTTCATGTTGATATATCTGTTTTCAACGTTTTCAGTATTGTAATATTT
>JAEWUL010000001.1 GCA_023459435.1 Bacteroidota bacterium | reverse complement strand
TTTACAGATCAGGATGAGATCTATCTTAATATGGATGTTGAACCTGGGCTCTACTTTATTATAATAATTTCCGGAACTAAAAGAAGTATTCTGAAGTTTGTTGTTATTTAAAAAAATTTCATTATTTTTGCACGCTAATTAAGGGTAAGGTAGAATTCTGAACTTAAAAATTGCAACCTATTGATAACTAGCAATTTGTTTTCATTAAGTTTTCTATTCCAGCTTTAAGATATTGTTTAAAACAACCATTAAATATCCCTATTATGGCACAAATCATCAACGAAATTTCCAGAACCTTTAATGAATATCTGCTTGTCCCAGGTTTAACCCGTAAAGACCACACCCCTGATAAAGTGAGTTTGAAAACGCCAATTACCAAATTTAAAAAAGGGGAAGAAGCTGCTATTCAATTAAATATCCCATTTGTTTCTGCTATCATGCAGTCGGTATCAGACTCTGGACTTGCTATTGCTTTAGCCAGAAATGGAGGCTTATCTTTTATCTTTGGATCTCAAACGATTGAAGAACAAGCTAAAATGGTGAAACAAGTAAAAAAATTCAAAGCGGGTTTTGTTGTGAGTGATGCCAATTTAAGACCTGATCAAACATTGGCTGACGTGATCTCATTAAAAGCAAGAACCGGTTTTTCAACAATTGGGATCACAGCTGATGGCACTTCTAACGGGAAATTATTAGGGTTAGTAACAAGTAGGGATTACAGACCAATTCGTGATCCACACGATAAGAAAATTGAAGATTTCATGACTCCCTATTCAAAATTGGTTGTCGGAAACTACGGAATTTCCCTAGATGAAGCAAACGATATTATCTGGGATCATAAAATCAACACACTGCCTATAGTTGATGAGAATCAATGTTTAAAATATTTTGTATTCAGAAAAGATTATGATAATCATCGTGAAAATCCTGCTGAACTTCTTGATAACCAAAAACGATTACTTGTAGGGGCAGGAATCAACACCCGTGACTATGAAGAGAGGATCCCAAAATTGATCAAAGCCGGTGTTGATGTTTTATGTATCGATTCATCGGACGGATTTTCTGAATATCAAAAGGAAACCATTGAATATGTTCGAAAAAATTATGGAGATTCTGTTAAAATCGGAGCCGGCAATGTAGTAGATTCAGATGGGTTTAACTATTTAGCAGATGCGGGAGCAGATTTTATCAAAGTGGGTATTGGGGGTGGATCGATCTGTATTACCAGAGAACAAAAAGGGATTGGTCGCGGACAAGCTACTTCAATTATCGAAGTGGCACAAGCAAGAGATGAATATTTCAAAAAACATGGCGTTTATATCCCAATCTGCTCAGATGGCGGAATTGTACAAGATTACCACATGGTTCTTGCTTTAGCTATGGGTGCCGATTTTATCATGATGGGGCGCTATTTTGCCCGTTTCGATGAGAGTCCAACTAAAAAACTAATGGTAGGGGGCAACTACGTGAAAGAGTATTGGGGAGAAGGTTCCAACAGAGCCAGAAACTGGCAACGCTACGATATGGGTGGCAATGCCTCCCTTAAATTTGAAGAGGGTGTGGACAGCTATGTTCCTTATGCCGGTAAATTAAAAGATAATTTAGACCTCACTTTAGGCAAAATAAAATCTACGATGTGTAGCTGCGGAGCACTCACCATCCAAGAGCTCAAAACTATTGCCAAAATCACCCTCGTTTCCTCCACAAGTATTATTGAAGGTGGCGCCCATGATGTCATTCTAAAAGATAATAAAAGAGATAGTTAATGTGCTAATAAGCTAATGAGCTAATGAGGTGAAATGTTTTAATGATAAAATGTTGACAGTTCCATTTTGATAAAGAAAGATAAAATTTTTGGCTTAAAAAGGAATCCTTTTTTTACGGGGCTTACAAGTTTTTTTACGGATACTTCCAATAAAATGGTGTACAGTGTGATGCCATTGTTTTTATTATCAATTGGAGCATCAAAAACATCGATTGCCTTAATTGAAGGGATTGCTGAAAGTACCGCTTCTTTATTAAAAGCTCTTTCGGGATACTGGAGTGACAAAATTGGGAAGAACAAACCCTTTATGATCATCGGGTATGGAATCACCGCCATCATTACCCCATTTTTTGCTTTAGCAATACTTCCCATTCATATTCTATTTTTTCGTTTTTTTGAACGAATAGGAAAAGGGATTAGAACTGCGCCTCGAGACAGTTTAATCAGTGGATCAATCTCAAAAAGTGAAGCAGGTAAAACTTTTGGCTTTCAAAAAGCGATGGATAATAGTGGAGCCATAGTGGGACCATTGATTGCTTTTGTTTTGTTGACCATTTTTCCATTAAATTTTACAAATATATTTCTCATTGCCACTATTCCTGCCATATTGGGAGTGCTAACCATTATAATATTTATCAAAGAAGCAAAAGTTGAAAACCACAATCCTCAAAAAATCTCATTAAAAAAACTACCTAAAAACTTCTACTTTTTCTTAGTAATCATTTTTGTATTTACCCTAGGAAATTCTGCGGATGCTCTATTGCTAGTCAAAACCAGTGAAACAGGAATCAATAAAGCTTATATCCCTTTTGTATATATGATTTTCAATACTGTATCGGTCATTTTAGCCATCCCCATTGGTAAACTTTCCGACAAAATTGGAAGAGAAAAGTTAATCATCATCGGTTTTATCATATATGCCATTGTCTATTACCTATTTGGGCAATTCAATAACTTCAGTATTTTCATTCTATTATTCATTTTATATGGCGTTTACAGTGCCTTTACCGATGGGAGTCAAAAAGCGATGATTTCCGACATTATTAGTCCCGACATGAAAGGAACTGGTTTTGGAATTTACCATTCAGTCCTCGGAATCACCTTATTACCAGCAAGTTTAATAGCAGGTTTACTCTACGACAAAGTTAACGCCAACGCTCCATTCTATTTCGGCTCCATCATGGCCCTATTAGCC